>CAZBOC010000001.1:0-12096 GCA_964493225.1 uncultured Caulobacterales bacterium
CTCAGTGGTAGAGCGCACCCTTGGTAAGGGTGAGGCCGAGAGTTCAATTCTCTCCTGCGGCACCATGGACCCGCGGCGCCATCGGACCTTCGGCGCCATCGGACCTTCGGCGCCATCGGCCGTCAGGCCGCGGACCGCGCCGACGGCATGGTTCGTCGATCGCTTGCGGTGAGTTCTGCGGAACCACTCCTGCGGACGGGAGTGGAAGCGGCGGGGAACCCGACATTGAAGCCAGAGGTCGCATGTCCAATTCAAAAGGCTCAAAATCGGCGCCGATCACTGCCAAAGGGCCGCAAAATGGTCTCGACAACGCCGCGTCGGACGCCGAAGACGTCTGCGACCCGGCGCTGCGGGATCAAGCCCGGGCACCTTCGGGGAAACAGGCGCGCGAAGCGCGGCTCGCCGAAGCGCTGAGGGCCAATCTGCGCCGGCGCAAATCCTGAGGCGTCGCGCCGCGCTCGGGAAAAACCAGAAAGTCGCTTCATGGACAAATTGGCGATCATCGGCGGTCGGCAGCTCTACGGGGAAATCCCGATCTCCGGCGCGAAGAATTCCGCTCTGAAGCTGATGGTCGCCGCGATCCTGACCGAGGAAACGCTCGCGATCGAAAACACCCCGCGCCTCGCGGACGTCTCGACGCTCCTCAACCTGCTTGAGCAGCACGGGGTCGGGCACGCCTTTGAGGGATCGACGCTCCTGCTCACAGCCGGCGAAATCGTCTCGACCGAGGCGCCCTACGATCTCGTGCGAAAAATGCGCGCTTCATTCAATGTGCTGGGGCCGTTGCTGGCGCGCGAGCGCCGGGCCAGGGTGTCGCTGCCGGGCGGTTGCGCTATCGGCGCGCGGCCTGTCGATCTCCACCTGAAAGCGCTCGCTGCGATGGGCGCCCAAATCGAACTGGACGAAGGCTACGTCATCGCCGAGGCGCCGCGGGGGTTGCACGGCGCAAAGATCGATTTTCCCTTCGTCTCCGTCGGCGCGACGGAACACGCCATGCTGGCCGCCGCGACGGCGCGCGGCGAAACCGTTCTCGCGAACGCGGCCCAAGAGCCGGAAATAGCCGATCTCGCTGAGTGTCTTGTCGCCATGGGCGCAAGAATAGAGGGGGCTGGCGGCTCCACAATCCGCATTGAAGGGGTCGATCGGCTGAGCGGCGCGCGCCACGCCGTGCTGCCGGACCGTATCGAAACGGGCGCCTACGCCATGGCCGTCGGCGTCGCCGGCGGCGAGGTGTTCCTGAAGAATGCGCGTCTCGGTCTCCTCGGCGCCGCCGTCGGCGCGCTTGAAGAGGCCGGGCTGCGGATCGAAGAAGAGCCGGGAGGGTTTCGCGTGCGCCGGGCCCTCGATCGCTGCCGCGCCGTCAATGTTGTCACGCAGCCCTTTCCTGGCTTTCCGACCGATCTCCAGGCGCAGTTCATGGCGATGATGGCGACGGCCGAGGGCGCTTCCGTCATCAAGGAGACCATATTTGAGAACCGCTTCATGCACGCGCCCGAACTGGCGCGCATGGGCGCCGATATTTCCGTCGACGGACAGACGGCGACAGTACGCGGCAGGCCGCGGCTGAAGGGCGCTCCCGTCATGGCCACCGACCTGCGCGCGTCGATGTCGCTCGTCCTCGCCGGGCTGGGGGCCGAAGGCCAGAGCATGGTCAATCGCGTCTATCACCTTGACCGCGGGTTTGAACGGCTGGAAGACAAGTTGATGACGGTTGGGGCCCTGATTGAAAGGGTCAGGGACTGACGGGCATGACGAGCTTGCGGAACTACCGGCCCTTGCGGCTGATCGCGGAGAACGCGCGCGAACTGACGCTCCTTTCCGCGAGCCTCCAGGACGCCGTCGCAAAACTCGGCGACTTCGCCTACCTCCCCGAAAGGCGTCGTTTCGCCTTTGTCGCCAACCGCTTCATCTGGGAATGCGCGGTCGACCGAAATCGCGGGCCCTTCGCGCGCGTGCGCGCCGGCGCCCATTTCGACGACGTGCTCTCCGTGCGGAAAAGCAATCTGCGCGAGGATGCGAAAGAGTCGGTGGTCGAGCTCCTTGCGGTTCGTTTTGAGGAAGGCGAGGAGGGCGGCGGCATCGTCACGCTCGACTTCGCCGGCGGCGGCGCCATTCGGCTCGAGGTTGAGGCAGTGAACGCCGCGCTCTCCGATCTCACCGAGCCGTGGCGTACACGGACGAAACCGAAACACGAACTCTGATCGGCGGCGGCGATGGCGAAACGGTTCACGACAAATGAGACGGATTTCGAGGCCGCGTTCGGCGCATTCGTCGCGAAGAACAGGAGCGGCGAGGAGAGCGTCGCCGGCGACGTGGCGGCCATAATCGCGGAGATCCGCTCTCGGGGCTTTTCAGCCCTCGCCGACTTCACGCAACGTTTCGACCGCTTCGCGCCGACGGAGAAAACGGTACAGATCGCGCCTGAAGAAATCGAGGAGGCCGAGCGATCCTGCGAGCCGGACGTCATTGACGCGCTGCGCTTCGCGGCCGACCGGATCCGGTCCTTTCACGAACGGCAGAAACCGGAAAATCATTTTTATACGGATCAAAAAGGCGTTCGCCTCGGCTGGCGCTGGACGCCCGTCGACGCCGCCGGGCTTTACGCCCCGGGCGGCCGCGCGGCCTATCCGTCATCGGTGCTGATGAATGCGATACCGGCCAAGGTCGCCGGCGCCCGCCGCCTCGCCATGGCGACGCCGACGCCGGGCGGAGAGATCAAGCCCGCCGTCCTCGCCGCGGCACGGATCGCCGGCGTTGATGAAATATACCGCATCGGCGGGGCCCAGGCGATCGCCGCGCTTGCTTTCGGGGCGGGGCCCGTCGCGCCCGTCGACGTCATTGTCGGACCCGGCAACGCCTATGTCGCGGAAGCCAAGCGCCAGGTCTTCGGGCATGTCGGCGTTGATTCCGTCGCCGGGCCCTCGGAAATCCTTGTCGTCGCGGACGCGCAGAACGATCCCGAATGGATCGCGGCGGATCTTCTCAGTCAGGCTGAACACGATCCGTCGTCGCAAAGCGTTTTGATTACGGATGATGCGGATTTTGCGGACGCTGTCGCAGCCTGCGCCCAGCGCCAGATCGACGCCTCGCCGCGCGCGGCGATCACCCGCGCGGCGTGGGAGAACAATTCCTGCATCGTCGTCGTCTCCGGCCTCGGTGAAGCGCCGCGCATTGTCGACCTCGTCGCGCCCGAGCACCTTGAACTTGCGGTCGCTGACCCCGACGCGCTGGTCGCCGACATCCGCCATGCAGGCGCGATCTTCCTGGGACGTCATACGCCGGAAGCCGTCGGTGATTATGTCGCAGGGCCTGATCACGTCCTGCCGACGGCGGGGGGCGCGCGCTTCGCATCCGGCCTTTCGGTTCTCGACTTCATGAAGAGGACTTCGCTCATCGGCTGCGATGCGGCCTCGCTTGCGAGAATCGGCCCCGCCGCGGCGCGTCTCGCCGACGCCGAGGGCTTGCCGGCCCACGCGCAATCGGTTCGGCTTCGTCTTTCCTGACGAGGAGATTTGTCGCTGACCCATAATCCCGCTTAAATGCGGGGCGAGGAACCAAGGGGCGCGCCCGATGTCCGACGCCGGCGAGAAGGAAGACTTCCGCATCGTCAAGATCGACCTTGACGAACGCTCGCTCGCGCGCGCGACGGCCGATATCGAACATGAGCGCAAGGTCGCGATCTACGATCTTCTCGAGGAAAACTATTTCGAACCGATCGGCGCCGGGCCGGGCCCTTTCGAGCTTCACCTTTCCAATGTCGAGCGCCGGCTCGTATTCGACGTGCGGCGGGCCGGCGGCGAGGCCGTGGGTCAAGTGCATCTTTCGATGACGCCCTTCCGCAAGATCATCAAAGATTACTTCATGCTCTGTGAGAGCTATTACGAAGCGATCCGCAACGCCGCGCCCGCCCAGATCGAGACGATCGACATGGCGCGCCGCGGCATGCACAACGAGGGCTCGGAGATCCTCTGCGAGCGCCTGCATGACAAGATCAAACTCGATCAGAATACGGCTCGCCGGCTGTTCACCCTGATCTGCAGTTTCCACATGCGATGACGCCCGGCGCCGACACCATGACACGCTCCGTTCTTTTCGTATGCAACATGAACGCCGTGCGCTCGCCCATGGCCGCCGCCCTTTTGCGCGCGCGCGCCGGCGAAGGCCGGCTCGTTGATTCCGCGGGGGTCTATGAGGGCTGGCTCGATCCATTCGTGCAGGCGGTGATGCAAGAGGAGGAGATCTCCCTCGACGACCACGAACCGAAGGCCATGAAGAAGATCGACATGTCAGGGTTCGAGGTCGTGATCGCGCTGACGCAGGAAGCCGCCGGCGAGGCGCGCCGGTTCGTCCCCGCCGAACGCATCGAGATCTGGGATCTGCCCAATCCCTCCGACGAGCGCGGCGACCGGGAGGAGGTCCTCGCCGCCTACCGCGCGGTGCGCGACGCGCTCAAGACGCGCATCGCCGAGCGCTTCGACGAAATCGAAGGAAAGCCTTGATTTTCTGACCGCCCGCGCCCAATTTCCCCGAACTTCGAGATCCGGAGCGGCCCTCATTGAAGGGGAAGGGGATCACTTGAATTGAGGACTGCATGGCGAAGGAAGAACTTCTAGAGTTCGAAGGCACGGTTGAAGAGTTGCTCCCCAATGCGACATTCCGTGTAAAGCTTGAAAATGAGCACGAGATCATCGCGCACACCGCCGGAAAAATGCGCAAGAACCGGATCCGCGTGCTCGCCGGCGACAAGGTCCTTGTTGAAATGACGCCCTACGACCTGACGAAGGGGCGCATTACCTATCGTTTCAAGTAAGCCGCCCGGATGGAGGGGCTCAAACTGATCCTCGCCAGCGCATCGCCGCGGCGATCAGCGCTGCTTGAGCAAATCGGCGTCGCGCCGGATGCCGTCGTTCCCGCCGACATCGACGAAACGCCGCTCCCCGGCGAATTGCCCCGCGATTACGCAAAACGTCTGGCTGCTGAGAAAGCTGACGCCGTCGCGGCCGGACATCCGGGCGCGCTCGTTCTCGCCGCCGATACGGCCGTCGCCTGCGGCCGACGGATTCTGCCGAAAGCGGAAGACCCGGCGACGGCGCGCGCCTGTCTCGAACTCCTGTCCGGTCGATCGCACAGGGTTTTCTCAGGCCTCGCCCTCGCGGGGCCCGGAGAGGAACGACGCCTAAGGATAATTGAGACGCGCGTTAAGGTGCGACGGCTCGACGAGGCCGCGATCGCCGCCTACCTTGAAAGCGGCGAATGGAAAGGCAAGGCCGGCGGCTACGCGATCCAGGGGCGGTTCGCGATCCACGTCGTCTCGATCATCGGCTCCTATCCGAGCGTCGTCGGCCTGCCGCTTTACGAGACGGCGAACCTCCTGTGCGGGGCGGGATGGCGCGCGCGGTGAGGGCGCTATTTGTGGAATGCGGCGCGGCGGAGACCCGCGCCGCCATCGTCGAGGACGGAGAGGTCTGCGGCTTCTTCTTCGCACCGGCTCGCGGCGACGAAGCGCGCGCGGCGGCGCGCGGAGGCGACCTCTATCTCGGCCGTGTGCGGACGGTCTCGCGGTCTCTCGGCGGCGCGTTCATCGACATCGCCGAGCAGCGCGAAGCCTTCGTTCCGCTCAGGGAGCGCTCCGACGTTCTTCATCAAGGCGCCGCCGTCATCATTCGCGTCCGCCGGCCCGCGCTCGGGGGTAAGGGCGCGCTCGCCAGCCTCGACTGGCGCAAGGGGATCGACGCTGTCGCGGCGGAGGCCGCCGAAACGCGCGCCAGGACGCTTTCGCCGCCGAGACGCCTGAGCGCGCCGGCCGACGCGGCCCTGCAGGTCGCTGGCGACGCCGGCGGGCGCTTCGACGATATCATCGTCGACGCGCGCGACGCAGGCCGGCTTCTCGCGCAAGCCGCGCCCGCCGCTTCGATCCGCGAGGCCGACGCGCCTTTCGAGGAATGCGCCGCCGAGGAAGCGCTCGCCGACGCGCTGGAGCGGCGCATCGAGCTTGCCGGCGGCGGAAGCCTGACCTTCGACGAAACCGAAGGCGGCGCGGTCGTCGACGTCGACGCCGGTGAAGCGGCGTCCGCCGGGCGCGGCGCGCTCAACGACAGGGTCAACGCAGTCGCGGCGCGGCGGCTCGGCGGGGAACTGGCCCGGCGCGCAATCGGCGGGCGGGTGATGGTTGATTTTCTTCCCCCCCGCGAGGCGGCCGCGCGCCGCGCTCTGCTCGGGGAAATGAAAGCGATCACGTCGCGGCGGCTTGGCGGGCGCGCCGGGGCGCTGCGGGCCGACGGGCTCTTCGACTTGACGATCCCGAAGACGCGCGCGAGCCTCCTCGAGCGCGCGACAACGCCCTTCGGCGGCGCCGGCTTTGTCCGGGAAGGGCGCGTCTGGCGGTCGCGATGGGCGGCCGCAGCCGCCGCGAGAGCCCTTGAACGCGCGCTGAAGCGCGCCCCCGCCGCGCGCCCGCGGCTTATCCTCGGCGCCGATTTGCACGACTATGTTGTGAAGAATGACGCGTGGCGGGCGCGTCTGGCGCTGCGTTACGGCGCGCGCTTCTTGATCGAGATGGGCGAAAGCCTAGAACGTCGCGGTCATGACCTCGTCGAATAAAAATCATCGGGCGGGCGACGCCGGCCGGGGAACCCCCGCGAGGGCGGCCTGCCCGATTTGCGACGCGCCGAAGACGGAGCGATATGCGCCGTTCTGCTCGAAACGCTGCGCCGACGTCGATCTCCACTGCTGGCTCACCGGCGGTTATGCGATCCCGGCCGTTGAAGGCGAGGGCGATGACGAGACCGGGTTCGAGGGCGAATAGACGCAGGCCCTCTCGCCCGCCGTGAAGCAGGTTCAATGCGCGTGCACGCCCTCGAGCGCATGGGTGATCGTCAGCACCGAGGTCGTCGCGACGCCGAGAAGGAAAAGGCCCATCAGGCTGCGGCGGCGGTGGTACCGGATATGTTGCGGCAAATGGTGGGCGCCGACATAAAGGAGCGCGCCCGCGGCGACGCTCATCAGCATGCCAATCGCTTCGTCGCTCAACGACGGTGCGAAACTCAGGGAGGCCAGCGCGCCCAGCGGCGTCGTCAGGGCGGCCACGACGAGCGCGAGAGCGGCGGCGGCCGCCGCCTTGAAGTTCGCCTTCTCCAAAAGGGCGAACACCACCATGCCTTCGGCCAGTTCGTGGAGGATCAGCCCCGAGGTTGCGATCCCCCCGGAGAACAGATCGTGTTCGAACAGGATCGGGTATTCGAGCCCGTCGACGAATGAGTGGAATGCGATACCGGCGACAGGCGCGGTCGCGGAAAACTCTTTTTCGTTCCCGGAGCGGAAAAGCAGACCGGTCGAATAGAAGAAGACATAGCCTGCGAGAACGAGCCACGCGCCGTAACCGCTCAGATAAACGCCTTCCGGAATGAGGTGGAGTATCGCTGTTGAAATCAGAAGACCCGATGCAAAAGCCGCGAATCCGTCGCTTTGGGATTTCGCCCAGTCCCGGTTCAACAGGGTCGTCACAACACCCAGCGTCGCGACCGCCGCCGCAACGAGGCTTGCGATCAAAGCCGGGTGCGCGCCGCCGAAGATCGCCGCTTCCAAGCCTGCCCCGTCTGCGCCCGCCATGGCGACACACCCCCGCTTCGTACCGGACGCCCCGCGCGCCACGGCCGAGTGACGCGGTAGACTAGGTAAACAAAAGCCGATAATGTCAAGTCGGGCGCGGGTCGCCTGAGGTGGGCCAATGATGCGTTTTATCGGACTGCGTGACGGCGGATTCGCGCGTGCCGCCTTGATGGCGTGCACGTTGTTTTTGTTTGCTACGCAGTCGCTCGCCTTCATCCACGCCCAGAATTACGGGGAAGAGCCCCACAGCCACGACGGCGTGCAGTGCGCCTTTGCAAAGGGCGTCCCTGAGGATGATTTCGTCGCGCCAGCGGCGATCGCGCCCGTTCTGAATCCCGCCTTCATCGCTTCGAAGGCGTCCCAGCCGGTCACCGGCGTTTCTAAGCGCGCCTTGCCTGTGCTCCACGGGCCGCGCGCGCCCCCCTCCTTTTAACGCACGGACTTCGCCCGGCGTCCTGCGCCGGCTGCTTATGCGTTGCGTCTCGTCCACGGGGCGCGTCCCGTTTACGTTATCGAGGGGAACACCCATGTCAATTTACGCTAAAACCCATCTTTCAGCCGCTTCCGTCGCCGCTTTGTCCGTCTTCGCATCGCCCGCCGCGCATGCCGTCGAACCGATCAAGAGCGACGAAATCGTGGTGACCGCTTCACCGCTGGAGCGCCCGCAGATCGAAACGATTCTCGGCACGTCGATCGTCGACGGAGAGGAGCTTGAACGCCGTCTTGAAAACACCATCGGCGAAGTTCTTCGCCGCGAGCCCGGCATTTCCTCCACATTCTTCGGGCAGGGCGCCAGCCGCCCCGTTATTCGCGGCTTGGGCGGCGATCGGATCCGGGTTCTGGACGCCGGGATCGGATCGATCGACGCGTCTGCGACGAGCCCGGATCATGCTGTCGCGGTCGACGCGGCGACGGCCGAGCGCATCGAAATCGTGCGCGGCACATCGATGCTGCTTTACGGCTCCTCGGCCGCCGGCGGGGTCGTCAACGTATTCAACGGACGCATACCGCGCGAGGCTCCCGAGGACGGAATCGACGGCGCGCTGCGCATCGCCGGCTCGACCGTCGATGAAGGGATCGAGGCCGCCGGCGGCTTTGATCTGAAACTCGGCGACGTCGGCGCAAGCGAAATCGTCTTCCACGGCGACGGCTTTTATCGCGAGGCGGAGGATTACAGCATTCCCGGCTTCGCCGAATCCGCAGCCCTCCGGGCGCTCGAAGAAGCGGAAGAAGAAGAGGGCGAAGAAGGCCACAGCGAGGAAGAAGAAGTGTTCGGCGTTGCAGAAAACTCCGCCTTTGAAACGCGGGGCGGCTCGGCCGGACTTTCCCTGATCTTTGAAAACGGATTTTTCGGCATTTCCGGCACGGCGATCGACACGGAGTACGGCGTTCCCGGTGGACACGCCCATGAAGAAGGCGAGGAAGAGGAAGGAGAAGAAGAGGAGGAAGAAGGCGGCGTCACGATCGACCTTCAACAGCGTCGCCTCGACCTGGATGGCGAAATCGATGCTGATTTTCTCCTGTGGCGGAAAGCCAAGCTGCGCCTCGGTTACGCCGATTACGAACATACCGAGTTTGAGCCGTCCGGCGAGGCTGGCACCGTCTTTACCAATGAAGGCTGGGAAGGCCGCCTTGAACTGCTTTCAAAACCCGGTTCGCTTTTCGGCGGCGAACTCAATGTCGCCAACGGCGTCCAGTTCCGCGTCAGCGATTTCTCGGCGATTGGCGAAGAGGCTTTTGTTCCGCCGACGGACTCAAGCCAAATTGGCAACTTTATCGTCGCGGACCTGGACCTTGGCGATTGGCGACTGGAGCTTGGCGGCCGCTATGAGCGCACAGACCGCGAAGTCGTAGAGACGGGCGTTGAGCGGGATTTCAACACCTTCTCATTCTCCGGAGGCGTCGGCGTGACGCCCCGGGAAGGCTTGTTCCTCGGCGCGAGCGGGTTCCGCACCGAACGGGCCCCGTCCACCGAAGAGCTCTTCTCAAACGGGCCGCACCTTGCAACGGACGCCTTCGAAATCGGGGACCCGACCCTTGACGAAGAGGTCGCCCTTGGCTTCGAGGCGACGGTCCGCTTTGCGACGGAGCGCTTTTCGGCCAGCGTCAACGGCTTCTATACGTCCTATGACGACTTCATTTTCGAAGCGCCGACGGGCGAGGAGGAAGACGGCCTGCCGGTGTTTCAGTTCCAGGCCGAAGACGCCGAATTCCGCGGCTTCGAGGCGCAGATCGAGGCTGAGCTCTTCCAGCTTTCGGGCTTCGATATCCATGGCGATGCGCAACTTGATTACGTTCGCGCGACGACCGACGTTGCAGGCAATGACAACCTGCCGCGCATCCCGCCTCTTTCGGGGCTTTTCGGCGTCGAGGCGAAATCGCAGCATGCGGATCTTCGCGCCGAGGTGGAATACGCCGCCGATCAGGACGACATCGCCGACTTCGAAATTCCGACCGACGGATACACGCTCGTCAACGCCTTCGTGACGTTGCGCCCGTTCCCGGAGACGACCGGGCTGTCGATGCAGCTCGCGATGCGCAATCTCACGAACGAGGATGCGCGCCTGCACACGTCGTTCCTGAAGGACGTGGCGCCTCTTCCCGGAAGGAACTTCCGGATTTCACTGCGCGGCGAATTCTAGGCGGACAATGGTCCGCGGGCGGCGCATCTCGCGCCGCCCTCAGTTGTCCCCGTCGAACATCTCGCGCAGGTTCACCGACGATCGCACGCCGATATCCTGTTCGTTCGCCTCAAGCCATTCGTCAGCGATGCGGCGGCCGCGATCGCGTAATTCGGTCAGAAAAGTCCAGTCGGTCGAAAACTTGCTGGCGACCGACAGATCCAAAAGCGATCTGTCGCTGCGGATCGAATGAATGCGCACGTCGCGCAGCCGGTCGTAGTATTCTTCCCTGAGCCAGCCGTCGTCGAGCAGTTTGTGGACGAAACTGATGGCCCGCAATTCCCTCAGGAGCGAAGAATTGAAGCTGATCTCGTTGATGCGGTTGAAGATGTCCGTCGTCGATTTCGGCACGTCGTCGCGTTCGAGCGGATTGACGTGCACGATGATGACGTCGCTCGAATCAGCCTCGTAGAAGAAGGGAAACAGGACCGGATTGCCCATATAGCCGCCGTCCCAATAGTGTTCGCCGTCGATTTCGACGGCCTTGAACAGAAACGGGAGGCAGGCCGAGGCCAGAACCGCTTCGACGCACGCCTCTGGCGTGCGAAACACGTGGACTTTTCCTGTGCGCACGTTCGTCGCGGAAAGGTAGAGCCGCGTCACGACGCATTGGCGCAGAGCCTCGAAATCGATGCATCTGACGAGAACATCCTTGAGCGGATTGATATCGAAAGGATTGAACTGATAGGGCGACAGCGTCCGGGTGAAAATTTCGAATGCGTGGTAGGCGAGGGTGTCGCTCAGATTGTACTCGCCCATGATCCTGTCGAACGGCGTGCGCCTGACCGGGCTGAAAACCGCGCCGGCGCGGCTGATCTCCCGCCATAGATTGTCAAGCGTTTCGCGCGCGCCCGCCGGACCAGCTTTGTGCAGCCCGTAGGCGAGGGCCGCCGCATTGACCGCGCCCGCGCTGGTTCCGGAAATCGAATCGATCGTGATCGCCTCGTTTTCCAGAAGCCGGTCGATGACGCCCCAGGTCACGGCCCCGTGCGCGCCGCCGCCCTGGAGGGCGAGATTGACAGGATGCGCGTTCGATTTCGCCGCCATTACTGGGCGACCCAGCCGCCGTCGACCTGTATCGCCGCTCCGGTGATCGAGGCCGCGCCGTCAGAACACAGAAAAACCGCCGTGGCGGCGACTTCCTCGACCTCGACGAAGCGTTTGGTCGGCTGGGCCTTGAGAATCACGTCACGAACGACCTCGTCCTCCGAAATGCCGCGCTCGCGCGCCGTATCGGGAATTTGTTCCTGCACCAGGGGCGTGGTTACATAGCCGGGGCATATGGCGTTGCAGGTCACCCCGCATTCCGCCGCCTCAAGCGCGACCGTCTTCGTCAGCCCCAGGAGCCCGTGCTTGGCTGCGACATAAGCGGATTTGAACGGCGAGGCGACGAGACCGTGGGCCGACGCGATATTGACGACGCGCCCGAAGCCGGCCTCCTTCATGCCGGGCATGACCGCCTTGATCGTGTGAAACGCCGAGGACAGATCAATCGCGATAATCGCGTCCCATTTTTCTTCCGGAAACTCCTCGATCTTCGTGACGAACTGGATGCCGGCGTTGTTGACGAGGACGTCGACGCCGCCGAACGCCTCTTTCGCCTCGTCGATCATCGCGCGGATTTGATCCGGCTTCGTCATATCGGCCCCGTTGTAAAGCGCCCTCACGCCGTGGCGCCTTTCGATCGCCGCGCGGTTCGCCTCGATTTCATCGGCGTCGCCGCAGCCGTTCAGCAATTCCTTAATTCCCGCATAGGGCCATCCCGTTGCAATACCGAGGCCCAAGGCGCTATTAGATAAGCTGTATT
>CAZBOC010000001.1:12106-48614 GCA_964493225.1 uncultured Caulobacterales bacterium
CGGCGTCGCCGAAGCCGTTCAGCATGACGTTCATGCCGGCTTCGGCGAAGCCCTTGGCAATGCCGAGGCCGATGCCGCTAGTCGATCCGGTGATGACGGCGTTGCGTGCTTTTCCCATTACTTGGCGCTCCTTTCGTGGCCGGTGGTTGTTGCGGCGCACCATAACACCCAGCCGGTGCGCGGCAACGCTTCGCCGGCGTCGCCCGGGCCAGGGGGCCGCGCGGCGGGTTCGCTCAGGCGCGCCCCGCGTCGCGCCATTCGCGGAAAACGAATCTTGCGGCCTCGCCGTCATAGTCGGGAGAAACCGCTGCGAAGACGAGGGGCCGCAATTCGTTCGGATGCGGCAGGCTCGCGGGGTCTTCCCCCGGGACCGCCTGGGCGCGCATCCTGGTGCGCATCGCGCCGGGATCAACCAGGGCGACGCGCACGCCGGCGATCCGCGCCTCCGCCGCGTAGGTCTTCGCAAGCATTTCAAGGCCCGCCTTGGAGGCCGCGTAGGGGCCCCAGAAGGCGCGCGCGTCCTCGCCGCCGACCCGCGAGGTCAGGAAGACGACGCGCGCGGCGCCCGACGCCCGCAGAAGCGGGTCGAGCGCGCGAATGAGAAGATAGTTCGCCGTAAGGTTCGTTTCGATCGCGCGCCGCCAGGCCTTGGGAGCGACGTCGGAAAGCGGCGCCAGTTCCCCGAGATCCCCGGCGGCGCCAATGAGAATGTCGAGCTTGCCGAAGCGCGACGAGAGCGCGGGGCCGAGCTGTTCGATCGCCGTCTCGTCCGCGAGGTCGGCCGGAATGAGCGAAGCTGTCCCGCCCGCCGCCTTGATTTCGTCGTCGAGTTCCTCAAGCGCGCCGACGGTGCGCGCGAGCGCCAGAACGTGGGCCCCGGCTTCGGCGAGCATGAGCGCGCATGCGCGCCCGACGCCGCGCGAAGCCCCGGTGACGAGCGCGACCTTTCCCTTCATGTCGGGGCGCGCCGCGCCGGAAGGATCGGCCTGCGGATCGGGGGCGGACGGAGCGTTCGTCATGGCTGTACGGGTTACGCCGGAACGGCGCGCGCCGCAACGTGCGCGCTCCGCCTCGGGGCTCATTCTTCTGGGAGCGGGATAAACTCCTCCTCGCCCGCGGGCAGGCCGAAAAGTCCTTCGCGGGAGGGCGCCGCCGTCGCCGCGCGCCAGTCGGACTTGGCCTTTTCAATCCGCTCCCTTGAGGATGAGACGAGGTTCCACCAGATGCGCCGCGGGCCGAGAGGCGCACCCCCCAGAAGCATCGCCCGCGCAGGCTCGAGCGCTTCGATCTCGCAGGCGGCGCCCTGCTCCAGGACGATCATTTTTTGCGGGCCGGTCTCAACGCCGTTGATCTTCAGCCGTCCGGTCAATCCGTATAGGGCGCGATCCGCGTGCTCGTCGGGCATGGGAATGGCGGCGCCGGGCTGCGCCTCGACGGCGACATAGAAGATCGGCGAGAAGGTCTTCACCGGCGACGCGGCGCCGAAGGCTTCCCCGGCTATGAGGCGAAGGCGCGCGCCGCCGCGGTCGATGACGGGGAGCGTATCCGCTCCATGGTGGTGAAACGCAGGGTCGGTTTCTTCATCGGCCTCGGGCAGCGCAACCCAGCTCTGTACGCCATGCATCGTCTGGCCCGCGCGACGGGGCTCTTCGGCTGTCCTTTCCGAATGGACGACGCCGCGGCCGGCCGTCATCCAGTTCACGTCGCCGGGCCTTATGATTTGGTCGAAGCCCAGATTGTCGCGGTGGCGCAATTCGCCCTCCAAGAGATACGTGACGGTCGCCAGACCGATATGGGGGTGCGGGCGCACGTCAATTCCTTCGCCGGGCGCGAACGACGACGGGCCCATTTCGTCGAAAAAGATAAAGGGGCCGACCATGCGCCGTGTTGCGTGGGGAAGCACGCGTCCCACGGAGAAGCCGCCAAGGTCGCGTTTTCGCGGTTCGATGACGGAGGATGCGCCGGGAATGTCCATAGGTTGTTTCTTCCTGCGTTCGTGCGTCTCGGGCCTCGGCTGCGGGGCGGCTGCGATGTCCGACGCTGTCGGATTTGCTGGTGTCGTACTCTATTGCATCGTTCGCCTCGGCCTGATTTTCTGTTACGGTGGTGCGGCTTGACCCGGGGGGACCTGTTATTTTAGGACGCAATGGTCGTCGGTTTTCGGGCCAAGGCGCGTTAAGCTTGGTGCGGGATCGGGTGACCGCGACGCAGTTTTCCGACCGCACCGATCAGTTCCCGGACGTGCGACTACTCTCCCCCAAGGTCGCGCTAAGGGGGTTAGGCCGCGACGCATTGCGTTGCGGCCTTTCCTTGTCGGAACGGGGCGCCAGATCCTCATCGTCACCAACCTCCGCTTCGTCACGGCCATTTCGGCCCGCCTCTGCGATAATACTCACGCTGTTCCGCGCGGCGCGCGATCTATTCGGCGGCGCTTCTCAGGCTCGCCTCGCCCCAACGCGCCAAATCTTCCAGGGCCCTGTTGCAGTATGCGCGCTTTTTCGCGCGGCCCCTTTCCTTGCCCTTGAGGCGCCGTCCGGTCTCGTCCGTTCTCGGCGTCTCGACCGGAGGAAACAGGCCGAAATTCACGTTCATGGGCTGAAACGCGCCAGCCGAGCCGGCGCCCGTCGAAAGGTGTCCGCCGGTGATATGCGCGAGGAGGGCCCCGAGCGCCGTCGTCGCCGGCGGCGGATCAGCCGGCGCGCCGAGCGCCTCGCCGGCGGCGAAACGGCCAGCGAGCAGGCCGATGGCCGCGCTCTCAAGGTAGCCTTCGACCCCGGTGATCTGGCCGGCGAAGCGCAAGGCGGGGCGCGATTTCAGTCGCAGCGCGCCGTCCAGAAGCTTCGGCGAGTTCAGGAACGTGTTGCGGTGAATGCCGCCTAGCCGGACGAATTCGGCCTTCTCAAGACCAGGGATCATGCGGAACACCTCCGTCTGCGCCCCGTATTTCAGCTTCGTCTGGAAGCCGACCATGTTGTACAGCGTGCCGAGGGCGTTGTCCTGGCGCAGTTGAACCACCGCGTAGGGGCGTTCGTCACGGCGGGGGTTGGCGAGGCCCACCGGCTTCATCGGTCCGAAGCGCAGCGTTTCCCGGCCTCGCTCGGCCATTACCTCGATCGGCAGGCATGCCTCGAAATAGGGCGTCGAGCGCTCCCATTCCTTGAAATCGGTTTTCTCGCCGGCGAGCAAGGCGTCAATAAAGGCGTTGTACTGATCTTCGCTTAGCGGACAGTTGATATAGTCCGCCCCGTCTCCTCCCGGGCCCTTCTTGTCGTAGCGCGATTGAAACCACGCGACTTCGAAATCGATGCTCTCCTTGTGAACGATGGGCGCAATAGCGTCGAAGAAGGCGAGGGCGGTCTCGCCGGTCTCGGCGTGTATCGCCCGGGCCAGGGGTTCGGCGGTGAGCGGGCCAGTCGCGACGATCACGTTCGCCCAGCTCTCCGGCGGCAGCCCCGTGATCTCCTCTCGGACGATCTCGATGTTGGCGTGGCCAGCAAGCGCCCCCGTGACCGCGGCGGCGAAGCCCTCCCGGTCGACGGCCAGCGCGCCCCCGGCCGGCACCTGATTGGCGTCGGCGGCGGCCATGATCAGCGAGCCCATGCGGCGCATCTCTTCGTGCAAAAGGCCGACGGCGTTCGATTGGAAATCGTCTGAGCGAAACGAATTGGAGCAGACGAGCTCCGCGCAGGCGTCCGTCTGGTGCGCCTGCGTCTTCCGGTGCGGGCGCATTTCGTGGATGAGGACGCGCGCGCCCCTGTTGGCGGCGGTCCATGCGGCTTCCGAGCCGGCGAGGCCGGCCCCGATAACGTGGATCAAGGGATCTTGTTTCATGGCGCAAGTCTACGCGCTGCGAACCGCGGGGGCAAAGGCGGCTGAAGGAAGCGGTTCGCAAGGCGGCCCCGCCGCCGATTGCGCGGAACGCTTGCGCGGCAGGGGGCGCGCGTTAGAGTGAGACTTGCGGATTGGGGGCCGTGCGCTTTATCGGGAGCGATCCGACATCAGGGGCGATGGTCCGCGCCGGCCGCCGTCAAATCTCCAGACAAGGAGGAGGCCGCCGATGGAGACGGTTCCGCTTTCACCTATCGGACGGCGTCGATGACGACGCCGACAAAGACGCCGATTTTCCCGACCGCGGCGCACGCGCTTCATTTCGGCGCAGGCCGCATGGAGACGATCATCCGCGTCGCATGGCTGCCGGTCGTGCTTTTGCTGATCGTGAACATGGCGACGCTGTTCGGCTATGTCTCGGTGATGGCCGAGCGCCTCGTCACTTTCGAAGAGGCGGTGCCGACGTTCCGGGCGCTTGAACGAATCGGCGCCCAGGCGGCCGAGGCGGGCTGGGACAAGAATCCTCGCGCCATGTCCGCGATCACCGCGGCGAGCCTCTCGCTTCAGTTCATCCTGATTTCGGCCTTCATGGCCCCGCTCATTCGCCTCGCCGGCCTTGGCGAACGCCCGGGCCCCGGCCTTTTTCGCATTCCTTTCGGCCCGGACCAGATCCGCTTCGCTCTCGCGACGATTGCGAGCTTCTTCGCCATTGGCGCGCTCGTTCTGGGACCGATGGCGCTCGTCACCGACGCAACGGCGAGCTATGTTGCGGACGCCTTGTCTGAAACGCTCGCTTACTTCCCGGACGAGGCCAGCCTGCATACGATCGAACTGGTTACGAGGCAGGATCTGATCGCGGAAAGCGGCGCGCAGTGGATCTACGACCTCGCCATTCCCCTGAGCGTCGCCGCGCCCGTCTTCATCGCATTCTGGGGACTGTTGCTGTTTCACTTCAGGCCAACGCAATCGGGAACGTCGGCTCGCTGGGCGGTCCGCGCCTTGTCGACTTTCGTCGGCGCGGTTCTCGTCACGGCGCTTTTCTCCGTCTACGTCACCATTTCGGCGGGACTCGCCTTTGAGCGGAGCATCGCCGGGTTCGCCTTTCTGACGGCCGCTTTCATCGCGCTCTTTTACTACCTGCAACTGCGCGCTGCGCCTTACACCGGGGTTGTCGTGTGCCGACGGTCGATGGCGCCAGGGCCAAGCCTTTCCGTCACGCGGCGATGGGACATCGTGCGCGTCCTCGCGATCATCGTTCTCCTCACCGCCCTGCTTTTCGCGATCCAGTTCGTCATCAACGAATATGTCCTTGGGCGGTGGATTGCAGCCGCCGTCAACCAAATGTACGTGGCCGCGGAGTCTTACGCGGTTCTGCTCTCGGGCGGCGACGGCGCGGGCTGGGTCCTGCCGACCTTCGCCTGGATATGGAACATCACGAAAATCCTGATCAATATTTTCTGGATGCTGTTCTCGTATGGCGTGGTCGCTGGCCTGTTCGGGGATCTCTACCGCCAGAGCGCGGGTCTCGGTCCCGGGGCGGCCGCCGTTTGACGGCGCCCGCCCGCCGCGACCAGCGAGAGGCGGCTCGCGCACTGGAGCCGGAAACTCTTCAATAGTTAACAATTCACCGGCCTCTCGCAGGGGCCTTACGGCTGGATCATGTTGAGACGCGCTTATAAAGGAGTATGGGTTCTGCGCTTCGCTGCGCGCCAATTGCGCCCCTTTGACGAGCGCCCCCGCGGTTCCGTCGGCGGAAGATCGTGGGGCGACGTCTGGGGATGGCGAGCGCGGCCGGGGGATCCGGAGACTGCAATCTACGAAGACGGCGGCCAAGCCGGAAGCGGGAGTCAGACAAGCATGGGGAACAATATGCAGACGTCGTCCATCGTCTCGCAGCTCGGGGGCCTCGAAGACGCCTGTGCGAAGCTGACGGAGAAATTCCAGATCGACACCGTTCAGGTCGACAAGCTCCTGAGCGGCGTTCAGAATCTGAAGAAGAGCCAGGACGCGTTCATTCCCCAGATCGCATTCTGCGGCGACGCCGGGGCCGGCAAGACGACGCTTGTCAAGCACCTCTTTCACGACCTCTGGCCCGATATCGTCAAGCTTCCGGGCGGGCCGACCGGTTCCATACCGGCGCCCATGGTCATCCGCTTCGAGCCCAAGGATCCGGGCGGCAACGGCGCGGGCGCGGCGCAATATCAGACGAATTACTTCACACGGGAAGAATATGTCGACACGGTCCTTTGGACCCTTGATAATCTTCTCGACGAGGCCGACGCCAAGACGCAACAGGCGATCGTCGAGGCCAATGCGAGCCGGACCTTTGAAGACATCAGGAAGGCGTGCGAGGCGGCGCTCGCCGTCGCCGGCGGGGACCGGCCCGCCCTGCGCAAACATTTCCGCCTCGTCGAAGAAGATTGCCGCGACGCGCAGAAACTCGAAGACGCGTTCGCGTCGTTGAAGCAACAGAATTACGTCAAGCGCCGCAATGACGCCGCCTCATTGCGCCCCGGGGAAATCGATCCCCTCAACGGCCTTGTCAAGGCGGTCACCGTTGCAGCGCCGGTCGAGGCGGACGCCATTCCGTGCGCATTTCAAATCATCGACCTGCCAGGCTTCCGCAGCGACGGCGTGCTCGCCCTCCATTACGGAACGAACTACGCCCAGCGTTACGCGGACGCTTTCGTCGCCTGCATTTCCTCGGCTGACCAGAGCATGGATGAGGAGGGCGTGCGCTATTTCAGCAAGCTTATCGGCCGCGACAGTTTTTCATCAAGCCGGGCCCGCGTCATCTACGCCCTGACGAAAGCGCTGTCGCCGAACGACGAAAAAAGCGACGTGCGCTTCAGCGAAACCCTGCTGGAGAATCTCATTTCGACCCACCACTGGACCGAACCCGGATTTTCTCCGGGCGGACAACAGGGCGTCGCGAGTGTTTTCGTGGTCGACGGGCTTGCTGGCGTTCTCCATTCCATGCGCTCCGCCTCCGATCTTGGCAAGACTGCGCGAGAACATCTGGGGCTCGCGAGCGACGGCGAATACAAGGCGATCAAGAAGCGGTGGAATTCCGGCCGAGCCGGGCAGGACAACCAGGCCCTGAAGCTGGCGATCCTCAAATTCGTCACCTATACGATGCCTAAGGAAAATTTTCAGGCCGTGAAGTCCGCGGCGAACGATCTCGTCGCCAAATACAAGGGCATTGTCGCCGGGATCAAGCCGGAGCAGTCTACCTGGCACGCCCACGCGCTCGCCGGTCTGCAGCATGACGCGCGCGCGCGCTTCGACGAATGCGCGGCGTCGGTCGAAGGCCAACTCGACGTCCTGCACAGGACCTTGCGCCATGACATCATCGCGAAGCTGAACGCGACGCTCGCCGTCGGCAACGGCGTGGACGCCGCGCCGGAGCCGTTTCAGCCCGCGCCCGCCGGGGTCGAGCCGCCGCGCCCGGCGGCCGCCGCGGCTCAAAAATAAAGCCGGCGGAAGCGCCGTGTGCGCCGCAGGCCCCGCGGAAAGGTCAGGCAGGAAGAACATGTTTTCCACACGGAAGTTCATCGAACAGGAAACGGCGCGAATCAATTATCATGGTTTCGTCGACCAGAACGTGACGGGCCTCGCCGGGCGTCTCAGGCCTATGCCGCGCGAGATCGAGAACCGGATCATCTACCAGATTAATACGAATTTTCGCCGCGCATTTCTCCACTCCCTGTCGCTGATCATCAATGACATTTTCGAACAGTTTCGCGCCGACGGGCAGGTGCAGAAAAGCATCAACCAGGTCGACGATTTCTTCACCGAGAACGGGCTCGGCGAATATCTTCTCGAGCATTATCGCGCGCAGAACATCAGCGCATTCTCGTTCTCCCAATGGTTTTACGACGTTTATCTGAACGAGATGCAGGAGAAGGTGCTGGGCGTCTCCAGCCGGCTCGCAGGGGAGACCGCGAACAGCCTGAACGAGATCTCCGACCATCCGGACCTCAATGATCTTATTCTGCGTGAAGAGGATTTCGGCCCCGACGGCCTGCCGAAACGCTCTACGGCCGTGCGCAAGAAGCAGGACGCGCTCGCCGCCTTCTTACGGCGCGAGTATAATCAGATCATCGGCGAGAAGATCCGCGCGATCGTCGACCGCTCCGGACAGTTCTTCGCAGACCCGGTTCTTGAGGCGATCGAAAGGCTTGTCGGCATGAAGTCGAATCTGCGCGAGCGTCTCATCCGGGTCATCGAAAACCGCCATGATCAGAAAATGAACATCTCCGGTCTGCGCCATGCACTGCGCGACGGGCCCGAGACGAGCCATTTCGAAGACCTCGAAGTGATCGTGCTCAAGGCGCTGGGCGTTTCTGAGTATCTGCGCACGCAGCTGTCGAAGGACAAGGGCCAGGACATCAGGGCGGAACTCAACCAGTTCGCCGCGGTCGCCGACGCCGTCGCCGCCGGGATCGAAAATGAAGCACAGCGCTTTTCCGGCGCCATCGAGCGTTGGGCGTGAGGCCGGCGCCCCGCGGCGATGAGCCCCGGAAAAGCCTCGTTTGAGGTTGCGAAGACGTTCGCACCGCCTTCAAGGAACTGGTTTGTCCTCGCCGGCGAGATCGTCGAGGGCTTCGTCGATCAGGGAATGACCATATTGGCTGCAGAACCGGAAGGCGGCGAGGCCCGTCTCGCAATCTCAAATGTCGAATTCTTATCGTATGGGGAACGCCAGCCTTCGGCGGAGACCGCGCTCGTCATTCAATATGGCTGCGAAAAAGAGCTTGAGCGACTGGAGTCGCTCGCTCTTGGAGGAAAAACCCTGAGCATCCGTTGAAGGGGAGGCGGACCGGCGCCCGTTACTCCTTCAACGCCGCCTCGTCGGGCATGCCGACAATGTGGAAGCCGCCGTCGACATGCAGCGTCTCGCCGGTGCAGGACGCGCCGAGGTCGGACAAAAGATAGAGCGCCGCGCCGGCGACGCCCTTCGGATCCGTGTCGTCGCGAAGCGGGCTCGCCGCACGGTTGAAGGAAAACATGTGGCGCCCGGAGGAAATGCCGGCGGCCGCAAGGGTCTTGATCGGGCCCGCGGAAATCGCGTTGACGCGGATGTGTCGGGGCCCGAGGTCGCGGGCGATATAGCGCGTCGCAGCCTCAAGGGCGGCCTTTGCGCCGCCCATGACATTGTAGTTCGGGATCGTCCGCTCACTGCCGAGATAGGTGAGCGTGACCATGGCGCCGCCTTCGGTCATGAGTTCGGCGGCGCGCCGCGCGGCGTCGACGAAGGAGAACGCCGAGACGTCCATCGTGTCCCTAAAGATCTGACGCGTCGTGTTTTCGACGAAAGAGCCTTCAAGCGCGGCCTTGTCCGTGAAGGCGATGGCGTGGACGAGAAAATCGAGCGATCCCCAATTCTCCGCGATCTTCTCGAAACAGGCGGTCATTTCCTCTTCGCTCGTCACGTCGCAGGGAAGGATCATCTGCGCGTTTGAATTCTCGCCGGCGAGGCTTTCCGCAAGCGGGCGCACGCGGCGCTCCATAGCCTCGTTCACATAGGTGAAGGCGAGCTCGGCGCCTTGCGCGTGGAGCTGCCGGGCGATGCTCCAGGCGATCGAATTCTTGTTCGCGACGCCCATGACGAGCCCGCGCTTGCCCTTCATCAGTTCCCCTGTCGGAAAATCGCTCATCGCGCGGCTCCTTTCCTTCCTGCGGCGGCCGGCGATCGGGGATCAAGAAGCGCCGCCGGCAAGGATGATCACCAGAATGAAGTAGGCGAGCCAGATCAGGGCGTAAAGCCCGAATCGCAGGGGCCTCTCAGCCGCGAGGAGCCGTTCCTTCAAGACGAGGCGGAACCACCACGCTCCCGCGAACGCGACCAGCGCGGCGACGAGAACAACGACGACGGAGGGACCCGCCATTCCTCCCTATCCGTCGTATCGCTGGACGACGAGGCAGCCGTTCGTGCCGCCGAATCCGAAGGAGTTCGTTAGGAAACAGTCGATCTTTGCGTCGTCGATGCGCTCACGGACGATTGGCAGGTCCTCGAATTCGGGGTCGAGTGTTTCGATATGGGCAGAGGCGGCGATGAAGCGCTCCTTCATCATCAAGAGCGAGTAGATTGCCTCCTGCGCGCCGGCTGCGCCGAGGGAATGGCCGGTCAGCGATTTCGTCGAGTTGAAAGGCGGGACCCGCGCCCCGAAGACCGTGCGGATCGCTTCCGCCTCGCGCACGTCGCCGATTGGCGTGGAGGTGCCGTGGGCGTTGATGTAGTCGATTGGCCGGCGAACCGTCTCAAGGGCCGCCGCCATGCACCGGACCGCTCCTTCTCCTGACGGCTGGACCATGTCGGCGCCGTCCGAATTCGCGCCGTAACCGACGATTTCCCCGTAGATGGTCGCGCCCCGCGCCCGCGCGCGTTCAAGCTCTTCCAGAACGACGACGCCTGCGCCGCCGGCGATGACGAAACCGTCGCGGCTGGCGTCATAAGCGCGGCTCGCCGTCTCCGGCGTTTCGTTGTGCTTTGTCGTCATCGCGCCCATGGCGTCGAACATGTTCGATAGCGTCCAGTCGAGATCCTCGCCGCCGCCGGCGAAGATCATGTCCTGCTTGCCCCACTGGATCTGTTCATAGGCGGCGCCGATGCAGTGCACTGACGTCGCGCATGCGGAGGAAATTGAATAATTCAGGCCAAGGATCTTGAAGGCGACAGCAAGCGTCGCGGAGTTCGTCGAGGACATGGCCTTGGGAACCTGGGTGGGACCAATCTTCTTCGTGCTTCCGGATTCGCGCGTCTTGTCCGCCGCCATGACGATCGTCTCGGTCGACGGGCCGCCCGAGCCCATGATGATGCCGGTCATCGGATGGCTGATGTCGCCGTCTTCAAGTCCCGCGTCGGCGATCGCCTCGCGCATGGCGACATAGTTCCAGGCGGCGCCTTCGCCCATGAACCGGCGCGTCTTGCGGTCCAGCGCTTGTTCGACATTGAGCGCCGGTCGCGCCGCCACCTGGCAACGAAAGCCGTGATCGGCGAATTCGCCGCAACGTGAAACCCCCGAGCGGGCGGCGCGCAGAGACGCAGCGACTTCCGCGGCGTTATCGCCGATGGAGGATACAATGCCCATGCCTGTGATCACGACGCGTCGCATGTTTTTCCTTCCGCTGAGCAGTATTCCGGTCCGCGTGTCGCCCAGTGATCAGGCGTCGAGCCCGGCGTCGAGTTGCTCGCGAGAGAACAGCCCCACCCGCAGATCCCTCGCCTGGTAGCTTTCCCTCCCGTCGATAAAGAGCTTTCCGTCCGCAATCCCCAGGATCAGCGGTTTGCGCATGACACGGCGGATGTCAATTTCGTAGCGAACGATTTTTGCGTCGGGGGTCACCATGCCGGAGAATTTCACGTCCTTCGCGCCCAGGGCTCGGCCATGGCCCGGCAGTTCCGACCAGGTGAGAAAAAATCCCACGAGTTGCCAGAGCGCGTCGAGACCGAGACAGCCGGGCATCACCGGATCGCCGGGAAAATGACAATTGAAGAACCAGAGGTCCGGATTGATATCCAGCTCCGCGACGATGCGCCCCTTGTCGTAGGCTCCGCCGGCGTCGGCGATTTCTGCGATGCGGTCGAACATCAGCATCGGCGGCACGGGCAGCTGCGCCGTTCCCGGACCGCGCAGCCCGTGGTATCCGCACTCCAGAAGATCGTCGCGGGTGTAGCTATTTTTGCCTGTCATTCACCGCCGTCCGGTTAACGAAGCCGGCTACCTAGGCCGGCGCGCCAACGCGGTCAATCCGGTGCGGCGCGCGCGTCCCGAAGAACGTCGACGCCCCAGAGATCGCGCGACGGTGTCCAGCCGGCGTGCCGGCCCGCAGAGACCTTGATCCAGTCGCCGCGCGCGCTTTGAACTTCGACCAGCAAATCTCGCGACAGCCGGGCCCTGACGCGCGCCGACGCTTTCGGACGCGCGAGAAGGTTTGTTTCGCGCGCGACGAATGCGTGTTTCGCGCTGCGCAAAAGCGTGTGATGGACCCAGCATTCGTCGCCGTCCCTGTCGCGGATCTTACGCCAGTGGTCGACGGTTTCGGCGATAACGATCACGGGGGCGTTGGGCTTTGAAAAGACGAAGCGCACGGGATGGCGCAATGAAGGGCCCATTCGGCAGTTGGTCGGCGCGCCCTTCAGCGCCACGATCCGCGGGACCGGAAAGCCGGAGGGCGTGTCCGTTCGCCGGCGTTCTTCCGCCGCCTCCGCGTGTGCAGCCGGGGCCGCCGCCGCGATCAGGAGCGCCGCCAGCGCGTGCTTACGCAACCAGAATCCCATCGCCCCCTTTCCGACGCCCCCCTCGTTCAATGATTAACAGAGTTTTTCCATGCCGCTGAGATGTTAAGACGTCGTTAACGATCGAACCGTCCGATAGCGTTTTGGGCGCGCATGGCGCGTCGCAGACGCCCCCGAGCCGAGGAGCCGATGAAAGTCGTCGTCACAATGAAACTCCCCGATGCGACGGAACAGCGTCTCGTCGATCTGTTCGACGCCGAGTTGAACCGGTCCGGGGAGACCTATGAGCCAGCGACGCTTCTGGCGGCGGCGCAGGGCGCGGACGTCCTCGCCGTATCGCTCGGAGACAGGCTTGACGCGGCCTTTTTCGATGCAGTGGGCGATCGCCTGAAGCTGGTGGCGAATTTCGGGGCCGGGGTCGACCATATCGACCTTGAAGCGGCGGCGCGGGCCGGCGTGACGGTCACGAACACCCCCTCCGTCCTCGCCGAAGACGCCGCCGACATGGCGATGGCTCTCATCCTCGCCGTGCCGCGCCGGCTCGTGGAAGGCGTCAGGGCGCTTCAGGAGGGCCGCTTCAAGGGATGGACGCCGACATGGATGCTGGGCCGGCGGGTGCGCGGCAAGAAGCTTGGAATCATCGGGCTCGGTCGCGTCGGCGAGGCGATCGCCCACCGTGCGAAAGCGTTCGGACTGTCGATCCATTATCACAACCGAAGCCCGATCAATCCGCATCTGGAGGAGGAACTGGAGGCGACCTACTGGGAGAGTCTCGACCAGATGCTCGCGCATATGGACATCATCTCGGTGAACTGCCCGCACACGCCGGCGACCTATCACCTGCTTTCACGCCGCCGACTCGAGCTGATGCCGCACCATGCCTACATCGTAAATATCTCGCGGGGCGAGATCGTGGACGAGGACGCCCTCGGCGACCTGATCGCGTCCGGCCGCCTCGCCGGGGCGGGCCTCGACGTTTTCGAAAAGGAGACCCGGCCCAACGACAAGCTCATGGCCGCGCCCAACGTCGTCCTGCTTCCGCATATGGCCTCGGCCACGGTCGAAAGCCGCATCGAAATGGGTGACCGCGTGATCATCAACATCAAGATGTTCGCGGACGGCCACAAACCCCCTGACCGCGTCATTCTCGGCCTTTAGAGCGGCTTTGCGGGTCTTCCTGGGCCGCGCGCAGGAGCGTTGCATGGCGGTAACATCGGCTGACCGTTTCGCGAGCAGGGCAAGATTAGGCTTGTCTCGCGTCACGGAATGATAATGTCTGTGGTCGATGTCTGGTTTCCGAACCGTCGCGCGCGCGGCGGTCGCCGTGATCGACTGTGAGCTGTGGACGAGACGAGGTCGTGGCTGTGGCGATGCGATTGGCGAATGTTGGTCTGGCGGCGGCGCTCCTTGCGCTCCAGGGCTTGACGTGCGCGCGCGCGGATTCAGCGCCGAAGCCGAACCCGTTCGCGAAATACGCCGACCCTGACGGCGTCGTCCTCGCGGTGGAGACGCCTTTCGCCGAGGAGCGCGGCTCGGTGCGCCTGACAGTCTATGACGACGAACAGTCGTTTCTGGAAGAGGCCGCGACAAAACACTTCGCCACCCTCGACGAGGACGGCGTTGCCATCATGCGCCTCGGGGCCATCGAACCCGGCGAGTACGCCTTCGTCGTTTACTACGATGAAAACGGCGACGGAAAACTCAACCGCGGCAAACTGCTCGGCAAGCCGAAAGAGCCCCTGGCGTTCTCCAACGGCGTGCGCCCGAAACTGCGCAGGCCGAAATTCGAAGAGGCGAAGGTCGACGTGGAGCCGGGAAGCGTCGTCGTGATCCGGATTGAAGACGAGGATTGAGCGATTATCGCCGCTCGAACTCGGCTTCGATTTCGACCATGACGTCATTTCCGACAACGCCGGCGAAGCGATCGATCCCGAAAACCGTTCGGTCGAACGAGCCGCTTGCGGAGAAACCGACGACGTAGGAGCCGCTCCGCAGGATATCTCGCGCGCCGCCGTTGAAGGTGACGTCGAGCGTGACCGGCGCCGTTACGCCCTTCAGCGTCAGATCGCCAGTCATCCGGCCCGCGCCGGCGCCGGTAACCTCGATCGTGGTCGAACGGAACACGGCCTCTGGAAAGGCCTCGGCGTCGAACCATCCGGGACCCATCAGCGTTGCGGCGAAGTCCTCGTCGGCCACGTCGAGCGAAGTCATATCGACGACCGCCTCGACTCGCGCGGCGGCGGGATCTTCCGCGTCGAAATCAAGCTGCGCGTCAAAGCGCTTGAGGCGACCTACGTAGTTTGAAAAGCCGAGATGGTCGACCTTGAAGGTGAGCGCCGCATGGGTCCGGTCCAGGGCGTAAGCGCCGTCCTTCAGGGCGGCCGGCTCGACCGCGACGCGTGGCGCGACCAGCGAGGCGCAGCCTGTCAGCGCGACGACCGCGAGACCGGAGGCGATGAGATTATTCTGCGGCATGGGCGTGTTTCTCCTTCAGCGCACGGCATTCCGGACAGGCCGGATCGTGCGTCAGGACGACCGTCCGGGTGCTTGCGGCGAGCCCGTCATAAATCAGCAAGCGACCGGCGAGCGCGTCGCCGACGCCGAGGATCGCCTTTAGGACCTCCATCGCGGCGAGGGTCCCGACGACGCCGGTAACGGCGCCGAGAACGCCTTCCTCGGCGCAGTTGATCTGATCGGTTGCAGGCGGCGCCTCGGGAACGAGGCAGCGATAACAGGGCAGGACGCCCGGCGCCTCATAGGGCTTGAACGTCGACAACTGCCCTTCGAAGCGGCCGACGGCGGCCGATACGAGCGGCGTTTCAAGGGCGATCGCGGCGCGGTTCAAGACGAAGCGCGTCTCGAAATTGTCGACGCCCTCGACGATGAGATCATAGTCGCGCGCAACGCTGGCGGCGTTCGCGGCGTCCATCTTCATTTGGTGCGCGCGCACATGCGTCTGCGGGGAAAGCCTTGCGAGCGCTGCCTGCGCCGCCTCGGCTTTGAGCGCGCCCACATCTTCCGTGCGGTAAATGACCTGACGCTGGAGGTTCGATAGCGAAACCACGTCGTCGTCGGCGATGCCGATGGTTCCGACGCCGGCTGCGGCGAGATATTGCAGCACGGGCGCGCCGATCCCGCCGGCGCCGACCACGAGAACCCGAGCCGAAAGGAGACGCTGCTGGCCTTGTCCGCCCACTTCGCGCAGGAGAAGGTGGCGCTTGTAGCGCTCGGTCTGTTCGGGGTTGAGGCTCATTCAGCGCACGCAGCGGGCCCGAGCTCGGGGCATGCCGGCGCCGCCTCGGGTCCTGCTTGTCGCGGTCTGCATCATCGCGCTCTCTCGCCTCAAACGCCGGTGGATCCGAACCCGCCTGCCCCGCGCGCCGTTTCATCCAGCGCTTCGACCTCCCTGAATGTAGCCTGCCGAACGGGTGAGATCACCATCTGCGCAATCCGGTCGCCGCGTTTGACGACGAAAGGCTCACCTCCGTGATTGATGAGGATGACCATGATCTCGCCGCGATAATCGGCGTCGATCGTCCCCGGCGCGTTGAGGCAGGTGACCGCGAATTTCGCCGCAAGCCCCGAGCGCGGGCGTATCTGCGCCTCCCACCCTGCGGGCAGGGCGAGGGTGAGGCCGGTCGGCACGAGCGCGCGCTCGCGCGGGGCGAGGATTACGGGCTCCCCGACGGCGGCCCTGAGGTCGGCTCCTGCGGCGAGCGCGGTCTCATAGCGCGGCGGCTCGAGCCCCTCGGCATGGGCGAGCCGCTTGATCATGACGACCGGGGACGGGGCGGGCGAGGGATGGTCCATCAGGGCGGTTCTCCGGAGTGCGTGCGGCGCTTGCGGCGGGCGTAGTTCCGATCATGGCTCAGGTTCGCCCGTCAGACCGCCGGCGCCGCCGGCCAGTTATCGATGAGCCGGGTTCGCCCGATGGTCGCGGCGGCGAACACTCTGGCGGGTCTTCCGAGCCGGCCGGGCCCCGCCTCTGCGAGATCGTCTTCATAGCGGACCTCAAGATAGTCAAGCTCGGCGACGCCGCGCGCGACGAGGGCCCGCCGGCCGGCCGGGACGACCTGCGACACCGGTTCGCCGCCGCTCAGCGCGCCCGCCATTTCCTCCAGGACCTTGTTGAGGCCGCCGGCGATTCCCCGCTCGTCTTCCGTGAGATAAGCGTTTCGCGACGACATGGCGAGCCCGTCCGCCTCGCGCACCGTCGGAGCCCCGAGAATCATGACGTCAAGGTCGAGATCGCGCGCCATGCGCCTGATGATGACCAGCTGCTGAAAGTCCTTTTCGCCGAAGATCGCGAAATCCGGTCGGCACTGGTTGAGGAGCTTGCAAACGATGGTCGAGACGCCGCCGAAAAAGTGCGGTCGAGAGCGCCCGCAGAGAATTCGGGCGAGATCGGGCACGGCCACTTCCGTCCCGAAGCCCGGCGGATAGATTTCGCCGGCGTCCGGCAGATAGGCGAGATCGCAGCCTGCTTCGTGCAAATGGTCGCAGTCCGCGCTTTCGTCTCTCGGGTAGGTTGCAAAATCCTCATGCGGGGCGAACTGGGCGGGGTTGACGAAAATGCTCGCCACGGTCCTGTCGGCGACTGCGCTGGCCTTGGCGATCAGCGACAGGTGCCCGGCGTGAAGCGCCCCCATGGTCGGGACGAGGGCGACGGTCCGCCCGTCGCCGCGCCACGCGTCGACGCGCGCGCGCAAGGCGCTTATGGTTCGCGCCACACCGAAACGAGAATCGCCGTTTCTTGTCGACATGAATGCGGCCTTTTCTTAAAGGTTAACTTCAAGTAATGTCGTGCCATTGGAGAATCTAATGCGATATGCGACGCCAACGCGCAATAGGATCCGATGGGGTCGAGCCGTCGCCGCGCCAGTCGCCGCCGCGGGCCTCGCGATCCAGTCCTGCGCGGCCATAGGCGGCGGGCGGGCGCAGCCTGATCTCGTCGGAGACGAACCTTCGGAACTGAACTGGAGTTTCGCCGACGCGGCGCGCCTGCAGGACGAAATCGCTGATCTGAAATCGGAAAACGCGAAGTTGAAGGCGGAATTGGCGAGCCTGGAGCGCGCGAAGAAAGAGGCGGAAGCCGAGGCGAACGAAATCGCCAGGAGACGGGCGGCGACGGCCGTCTCTCAGGCCAAGGCGACGCTTTCGCCCGCCGGCGAGGCGCGCGCGCCATCGAAAACGGTGATCGCGGCGGCCGACATCGACCGGGCGCTCGCGGATGCGCCGCCGCCCGTCGAAGCCTCGCCCCGTCTGGTCAAGCCTTCCTTTTCCGACGAAAAGGCGGTGTTTGAAAACGAAGCCGCCTCGGGCGAGGTTCGTTTGACGGCGGCGCTGTTCGGCGTGCACCTCGCGTCCTACAAGACCCTTGAGAAGGCGCGGGCCGGGTGGAGCGAATTGCAGCGGGCCTTTCCCGACGAACTCGGCCTGCTTGAGCCCAGGATCGAACAGGTCATGATCCCGGGAAGGGGCGAGTTTCTGCGCCTTATCGGCGGCGGCTTCTCTTCGCAGGACAAGGCATTGTCCCTGTGCAAACTTTTGCGCGACAAGGGAAAATACTGCGAAGTCGCGGGTTTTCGCGGCGAACGGCTCTCCGTCGTCGAGGCCTCAGGCTGACGGGCGCGCCGGTTCGACCGGCGCGACGCGCTATCGGGGCGGCTTGAGCGCGAAGGATCGTGCGTCGAACTCCTCGCCCGCGAACTCCGCGTCCCCGTCGAAGCGCACCGTCAGCACGCCCTCGCCGAATTCCTTTCGCCCCAAAGGAATTCTCACCCGACGGCGCTCTGTGTCCGGATAAACGGCGATGTTGTTGAGGCGCGCGATCTCCCGCGCCTTCCTTCGCGCATCCCTGGTGAACAGGACGCTGAGGCGGCCGTAGGCGGAATATTCTCCTGAGACGGCGATGTCGGTCTCGAGCGCGAGCGATCCATCCTCGTCCCGCACGAGCCGGGTCGTCCCGATGGCGGCCGAGGCGCGCGCTTCGCCGCCGCGCACGATCACCGGCGTCGAAATCGCCATGTCCAGATCAAGCTGGACGCCGCCGCCGGCGCGCCGGATCAGCGAACGCTCGGCGCGGGCCGCGATCTTGAGATGCGAGCGCCGCTCTCCGGGGAGGGGCTCGACGCCGCGTCGCAGGGCCACGAACAAACTCTCTCGTTTTCCCGGCTCCAAGGTGAAATGGGTCGGGGAGACGACGAGATAGGGCGCTGCGCTCGATCGCGCCCGCGTTTGCGCGTCGGCCGGGGCGTAGCCGCGCTCGGTGGCGACAAGGTCGACCCAGGAAACCTCGACGTCGATCGTGCGCGCCGATGGATTCGAGATCTCGTAAACGCCCGTGCGGGCCGTTTCGCCGAGGACCTGGCGCAGGGGCGTAACCTGGATCTCGGCATGCGCGCCCTTCGCGGCGATCATCGCCAGAATGACCGCGGCGATGGTCGGGCTTGTCCGCATTGTGCAGAATCGGCGCATAGTCGCTCGCGTAATAAGCGTGGTCCGATTATCGCCATGCGGGTTCGGCGCCAGTTTGGTCGGTCGGGAAGGCGCGCGCAGCGTTCGCGCGCGACGTTCGGGAAAGTGACAAACGTGACACATGTGATCGTGCTCGGAAACGAGAAGGGGGGCTCGGGAAAATCGACCGCGGCCATGCATATCGTCGTCGCGCTGATGAAAAGCGGCTACCGGGTGGCGGCGATTGACCTCGACATGCGCCAGCAGAGCCTCAGCCGATACCTGGAGAACCGGCGCAAATTCGCGCACGCGAACGGCAAGGAACTGTTCTTCCCGTTGACGCCGGCTGTCGCGCCATCGGACCACGACAGCCGCGAGCAGGCGACGCGCGAGGAGACCGCCGCCTTCACGGGCACGCTGTCCGGGCTCGGCGATTGCGACTTCGTGGTGATTGATTGTCCGGGCGCCAACACGCATCTCTCGCGTCTCGCCCACGACCATGCCGACACGATTGTCACGCCGCTGAACGACAGTTTCGTCGATTTCGATCTTCTGGCGCGGCTCGACCCCGAGACCGGCGCGATCCTCGGCCCCAGCCTTTACGCCGAAATGGTCTGGAGCGCGCGCAAGCGCCGGGCAATGTCGGGCGTCCACGGCGGCATCGACTGGGTCGTGATGCGCAACCGCGTCTCGGCGACACGCGCGAACAACAAAAAGCGCATGGCTGAAAAGCTCGAGGACCTGTCGAGCCGGATCGGATTTCGCCTCGGCCGCGGCTTCGGCGATCGGGTCATCTATCGCGAACTTTTCCCTATGGGCCTCACGCTTCTCGACCTCGGCGGCGCTGACGCGCCCGTGCGCCTTTCCACAATGAGCCACGTGACTGCGCGCCTTGAGATCCGTTCACTGATCGCGATGCTGAATTTGCCGCAAAAGGTGCGGGAAGATGCTGACGCGGACGCGGAAGGCGAGCCGAGCGCCGACGCGCAGAACCGCGAAACCGGCGCCGAATCCCGGGCGGCCTGAGCGGCGGACCGTATTTGCCAATGGGGCGGAAATCGGCGAGGCTGCGATCCGTGTCTTTCGGAGCTTTAACCGATGGCCAGTTTCAAACCTCGAGCCGACCTCGGATCGCACGAGGTCGCTAATCAGCCCTCGCCGCTGGAGGACGTCAATCTTTTTGAAACGGACGAGGCGCTCAAGGGCGCGCTGCGCGCCCTTGGCGGAGCGGTCCACGCCGAGGCGCTGAGCGCGTTCGGGGCGCGCTGCGGGTCCGGCCAGACCCTCGATCTGGCGCGCCAGGCCAATGAATTCCCGCCGCGGCTGAAGTCCTTCGATCGGTTCGGGCGACGGCTCGACGAGGTCGAATTCCATCCCGCCTATCACGAATTAATGCGGCTCGGGCTCGACAGCGGCTTGTCGGGCGCGCCCTGGCGCGGCGTCGAGGCCGGCCACGTTCTCCATGGCGCGATGATGATCCTGATCAACCAGGCGGACCCCGGCGTCAGCTGTCCCATGTCGATGACCTACGCCTGCGTGCCGCCGCTTCGCGCGACGCCGGGCGTCGCAGATCCCTGGGTCGGGAAGATCACGGCGCAGCGCTATGATCCGAATTTCGTGCCGGTATCGGGCAAGGCCGGCGCCACTGTGGGCATGGCGATGACCGAGAAACAGGGCGGTTCGGACGTCAGGGCCAACACGACCCGCGCCGAACCCGACGGCCACGGGGATTTCACGCTCATCGGACACAAATGGTTCTGTTCCGCACCGATGTCGGACGCGTTTTTGACGCTGGCCTACGAAGAGGCGGGCCTGTCCTGTTTCCTGACGCCGCGATGGACGCCGGACGGGTCCCGCAACCGCATTCACATTATGCGTCTGAAGGACAAGATGGGCGACAAGTCGAACGCCTCCTCGGAGATTGAATACCACGGCGCGTGGGCGCAGCGGCTCGGCGAACCCGGGAGGGGCGTGCGAACCATCATCGAGATGGTCCAGCACACGCGTTACGACTGCATCCTCGGCTCGACCGGCGGCATGCGCGCCGCCCTTTCACAGGCGCTCTGGCACGCGGGCCAGCGCCGGGTTTTCCAAAAGACCCTGGTCGACCAGCCGGCGATGCGCGGCGTTCTGGCCGATCTCGTCCTCGATTACGAGGCGGCGGTCGCGCTGGCGCTGCGCATCGGGGCAAGCGTCGACCGCAAAGACGAGGACGAGACGGAGGCGGCGTATATGCGCCTTGCGACGCCGGCGGCGAAATACTGGATATGCAAGCGCCAGCCTGGTTTCGTCTATGAGGCCCTCGAATGCCTTGGGGGCGGCGGCTATGTCGAGGAGGGACCGATGCCGCGCCTTTTCCGGCAATCCCCGCTGAACGCGATCTGGGAAGGATCGGGCAATGTCATCGCTCTGGATATCCTGCGAGCCATGGGCAGGGAGCCGGAGACCTTCGACATTCTTCTCGGGGAGATGCGCGCCTGCGCCGCCGGCGCGCATGCGGCCTATGACGCGCATCTGGAACGCCTCGAGCGCTACGCGAAACCCGGCGAACTGCACGAGGGCGCCGCACGGGCCTTCGCGCAGGATCTCGCGCTGGGCCTTCAGGCCGCCGCGCTTGCGCGGACTGCGCCGGGTTTTGTCTTCGAAGCCTTTTGCGAGCAGCGGATCGCTGCGGAGGGACGGGGATTTCTTTACGGAGCGATCGCTGAAGGGCTGCCGGTTTCGGATCTCCTCGATCGGTCCGCGCCACGACACTGAACGCCGTCCTGCCCCCAACTCCGGCGCGCGCGCCAATCATCAGTGTAAAGATTAAATGGCGCGCGCCCGGATTTCTGTTCTTGATCGCGATCGCCGCGCCTGCAGCCTTACGAGCATGACGCCTCCCGCTTCATTTCCAGTGCGAGCCATTCGTCCTCGGCCTCGGACAGGCGAGCCTCGGCCCTGGCGAGGGCGTCGGCGAGTTTTGCGAATTCGTCCGGGTTCTTCTCATAAAGCGCCTGGTCGGCGAGGGCGTCGTTCGCCGCAGCGATCTCGGCCTCGAGCCTCGCGATCTCGCCCGGTAATTTTTCAAGCGCGTACTTCTCCTTGTAGGAAAGGCGCGCCGAGGCGTTCTTCGGCCGTGCGGGCCGACCTTCGGATCCGTCAGCGTTTCGCGGCTTTTTTGATTCGTGTACCGAGTATCTATTCGCTCCCGGGCTCTCGAAGCCGGGGGCGCTCCCGCGCTGGCGAACCATGTCGTCATAGCCCCCTGGATACTCGATCCAGGTTCCCGCGCGGCCCTCGGGGTCGGTGGTGACGATGCTGGTGACGATATGATCCAGAAATGCGCGATCATGACTGACGAGGAGAAGGGTGCCCGAATAGTCGGCGAGCATTTCCTCCAGGAGCTCCAGCGTTTCGAGGTCAAGGTCGTTCGTCGGTTCATCGAGGACGAGGAGGTTCGATCGCTTCGCCATGGCGGCGGCGCGCGCGAGCCGGCCGCGTTCGCCGCCGGAAAGCGCGCCGACCGGCGCGCGCCATTGTTCGGGTGCGAAGAGAAAATCCTTCAGATATGTCGAGACGTGCCGTTTCGCGCCGCCGATCTCGACCCAGTCGCCGCGTCCGTCCGTGATCGCGTCGGCGACGCTCTCGTCGTCGCGCAACCCCGCGCGCCGCTGGTCGAGGGAGACGATGTCGAGATTGGTCCCGAGACTGACCGCGCCGTCATCGGGGGCGATCACGCCCGTCAACAGCTTCACGAGCGTCGTCTTGCCTGCGCCGTTCGGGCCGATAAGGCCCACCCGGTCGCCGCGGGCGATCTCGATGCTGAAATCGTCGACAATACGCCGTTCCCCGTAGGACTTTGAGACGCCTTCCGCGACCATGACCTGTTTGCCGGAGGCGTCGGCGGCGGCGGTCGTGAATTTCACCGAGCCTTGCGCCGTTCGTTCGCCTCGCCGCCTCGCGCGCATCTCGTCAAGCTCGCGCATTCGCCGGACGTTGCGCTTGCGCCGCGCCGTCACCCCGTAACGCACCCAGTCTTCCTCGGCCGCGATCTTCCGGTCCAGTTTGTGGCGCTCGCGTTCCTCCTCCTCCAGCAGCTGGTCGCGCCAGGCCTCGAAGGCGGCGAAACCCCGGTCCAGCGATCTCGTCCGGCCACGGTCTATCCAGACCGTCTGTGTCGTGACCTTTTCCAGAAACCGCCTGTCGTGGCTGATGACGACGACCGCGGCGGGCGACGCCCGCAACGTCTCCTCAAGCCAGCCGATCGCAGGCAGATCGAGATGGTTCGTCGGCTCGTCGAGGAGGAGAATGTCGGGCTCGGCCGCCAGCAGGCGGGCGATCGCCGCGCGCCGCGCTTCTCCGCCGGACACAAGAGCGGGATCGGCCCGCCGGTCGACGCCGAGCGCGTCCATCAGACGCCGGGCCGCGGCCGGGTCGCTCGTCTCGTTCAGGTCCGCCTCGACATAGGCCCCGAGCGTCTCAAAGCCCGACAGGTCAGGCGCCTGTTCGAGATATCCCGTTGTCGCGCCTGGGTCGACAAAGCGCCGGCCGGCGTCCGGCTCGACGAGACCGGCCGCGATCTTCAAAAGGGTCGACTTGCCGGATCCGTTGCGTCCGACAAGCGCGATGCGATCACGTGGATTGACGATCAACGACGCGCCTGCGAGCAGCGGGTCGCCGCCGAAGGATAACTCCATGTCGGCTAGGGTCAGAAGCGGCGGAGCCATGACGCGATCTACACAGTCTTCCCCATTCGCCGCAAGCGCCGCGCGCCGCCGCGTTCATCAATCGGCAAGGATGCCGCTGGTAGCCTGCTGCGGCCGCACTATGGGACGCGCCCGTTTCGATGCACCCTTTGACCGCCTATCTGGAGGCCAGCGGCGAGGCTCCGCCGGAATTCGCCAAACGCGCCGATGTGGATACAGGAAATCTGTACGACATTATTGCAAAACGCGCCCCGATGACTTTATCCTTGGCGCGGCGCATTTCAAAGGCGACGGCGGGGGCGGTGACTGTGGAGGAACTTTTCGGGCATGCGGGATCGGACGCCGCGCCGGTCATTGACATATCTCAATTCCGGAACGCGGTGGGAACATGCGCCCGCTCGATCGGCGGCGTCGAGCCGGCGCGGCTGGCGGCGATCCTCTGCGACGATTTCGCCCAGCAAGGCGTCTCGAGGGTTACGGACAGCCCGACGAGGGCGGCGGCGCTCATTTCCGAGGCGACGGCGAACCTTTTCGATCTCCTCGGCGATGAAGCGCCGGTTGATCCCGAGGATCGTCTTCGCAAAGCTCTTCTTTCAGTGCTTCGACAAGCGCTCGCAGAGAACCCGGTTCCTGGGGGGGGCGACCCGGCGCGGAGCAAGGCCGCGATCCGTCAGATGGCGGATCGAATCGCCCGCCGATATTTTCACAATTTGAAACCCTGAAGCAATCCGGCGCGAAAACGCTTTCGGCGAGCGCGCGCGCGCTCCGCGCCCGGCGTTTTGAAAGCCGCCACATCAGCGCGCCCATCTTTGCGGCGTAAATGTCGTCTTCCTGCTCCAACGTTAATTTCCCGTTATGGATGAATCAAGTCTTTCTAAGAGACGCTCTGGCCTATACACTTAGAATGGTGTGAGTAAGAAATATTTAACAGGAGACGGAAAATGACGAAAAAAGACATCCGCAAGGAACAGCTCGCATTGTTGCGTTTCGAAAAGCAGATCGCCGGTCTGGCCACGGTTCTCGCCGCCGGCGCGGCGACGTCCGCGTCGGCGAACGACAAGCTCGGCGGCGATGCGGCGAGCCAGGCTTACGCCGACATCCAGGCTTCCCTCGTCCATCTCGCCGACGTCACGGCGGCTGCTCATGAAAAGTTAAATGTTGAGGCGGTTGAATTGGGTTTTCGCGTTTCGCAGGTCTTCGGCACGCCGAAACCTGATGGAGGAAGGCTCGTCCGATCGATACTGGGGATTGGATAACCATCGGCTTTTACGGCGCGGCCCTTGGCGCAAGCTACGGGCTCGCCCACTGGTCCGGATCGGGTTTGATCAAGACCGCGGTCTGGACGCTTTCGGCCGGATGGATTTGTTGTCTCGGCTGGTACGCAGCATTCGGAGACACGGAACTCAGCTTCGGATTCGCCGTCATTAATCTTGCGATGGCTGCGCAATTCTGGCGCATGTCTCGTCTGAGGTGGTTTCCGGCGCCGCTGTTCTTTCTTCACGCGCTGCAGATCGTGAATTATCTTATCGCCTCGGCGCTTTCAATCGGGACCTGGTGGCAGGTTGCTTTGGCGAATCGGATCTTCGACGTCGAGGTCGCCTACATTCTTTGCTGCGCACTTTTCCGGATCGCGCGCCGCCGAAAATTTGCTTAATCGCGCGTTTGCCGGTGCGTGCGCCCGCGGGCCCGGCTTTCCGCTTACGTCTCCCGGCCAATCGCCCCTTGCGCGCGCTTCCCTGGAAAACCCTTTCGCCGCTTCTTGGATCCGCGAGTCGCGCTCACCCCCGCGGCTTCGCTCCCCGCGACCTTGGCGAAATGCGATCAAGGCACAAAGTTGATCGGTGCAAAGATGGCCGGGCTGTATCCGCATGCGGTGAATGGCAAGCGCATTCACGCCCGGCCGAACCCGAGCGGGCCCGGACGTTTGGCTGCCAGCTGTTCTTTTTCGCTCTTGGAGCGCCGGCGACCAAGAGATCAGCGCGCGCATCTTGCGAGGTTCGGGCGCCGCGCCCGTCGGCCGCACCTGTCAGCCGTCCGAGGCCAAGGCTGCTAACAGATTGAAAAATAACCCAATTTTGATTTTTTAGGCTTGTCATGCCGCATGCGTTTCAATCACGATACGCGACGACGCGCTAAGGAGCAGCAAGCGAGGTTCGCCATGACGGAAGCATCTCTCGAATACCGCTCGCCAATGGAGAAGCTGATTCGCGGCTACCGACTGGCGACGGCGGAAATACTCTACAAGATGCCGGACCATCCTTCGCTGCTGCAAAGCTACGTGTGGCAGGATTACGACATCGCGCCGAAATATCCCGTGCTGCGCCGGTTTCTCGATTTCTGGACGACCGAACTGGACGGTCCCATTCACTCCGTCAAGGTCGCCGGAAAAACATTGATTTCACCCTCGGAATTCCGTGCGGGAGCAGGGCTCTATCTGCAATAGGTGACGAAACATTCACCATTGCAATCGGACCATACGGCCGATACTCCTCGCGGCGGCAAAAATCCGAGGAGATAAATATGCGATCCGCCTTTGTTACGGCGTCGGCCGGCGCAGCGCTTATGCTCGCCGCATGCGGGGAAGAAGCAACGAAGAACGCCGAAGAGGCCGTCGAGGAGGCGAAGACGGCGCCTGCATCTGCGGAAGCCGCTGAAGGCGCCGAGGGCGACGCCGCACACGGTGAAACGGCGGGCGATGCGGCGGCCGGCGGCCCCACGCCGGAGGAGCTTGAAAAAATCGCTGCGGAAAATCTCGCGGCGGCGGAAAAATTCCTCGCCGAAAATGCGCAAGCCGAAAACGTCAAGGTCACCGAGAGCGGCCTGCAATACGAAATCCTCGAGGAAGGTCCCGACGACGGATTTACGCCGAAGGCGGAGGATATTGTGCACGTTCATTACGTCGGTACGCTGACGGATGGCGTCGAGTTCGACTCCTCGCGCGCCCGCGGCGCAGCGGCCAAGTTTCCCCTGAACCAGGTCATTCCGGGATGGACCGAAGGCGTCCAGCTCATGAGCGAAGGCGACCGTTTCCGCTTCTTCATTCCGCCGGAGCTCGCCTATGGCGAACGCGGCGCCGGTCCGATCGAGCCGAATTCCGCGCTGATATTCGATGTCGAGCTGTTGAAGGTCGACAATGCGGAGCGCAATCTCGCCGCCGCCGAGGCTTTCCTGTCGGAAAACGCGGCGAAAGAGGGCGTGCAGACCACGGAAAGCGGGCTTCAGTATCGAGTCGTCACCGAAGGGCCGGCGGACGGCAAGACGCCGAACGACGCGAGCAAGGTCAAGGTGCATTACAAGGGTACGCTGATCAACGGCGCGGAATTCGACTCCTCGATCGCCCGCGGCGAGCCAGCCGAGTTTCCCGTCGCCAACGTCATCCCCGGCTGGACGGAAGGGCTCCAACTGATGAGCGAGGGCGACAAGTTCGAATTCTTCATTCACCCGGACCTCGCCTATGGCGAACGTCCCCATCCGCGCAGCCCCATCGGGCCGAACGACGCCCTGGTCTTCGAGGTCGAGCTCCTCGAAGTGCAGGAATAGCCGCTCTTTCGCAAGCCGGGCCCGGCGAGAACCCTGATCATCATTCAGCGAACGGCGGGCCGGCGAGGGCGATGCACGTAGACAGAAGAAAAATGGTCGCGCTGGGGGGCGGTTTTCTCATCGCCGGCTGCGAGTCCATGGGCGGCGGCGGCGCCGCCGCCTTCGCGCCTGCTCCGCCACTGCGCCCGCTGAAGCTGACGCGGGACAGACTGATGCGCGTGACCGTCTGCACGCGGCCATTTCGCGCGTCCGGTCCGCGCCTCAATGCTGAAACGGTAGACGGCAAGCATATTATCCATAATTACGGGCATGGCGGGTCGGGCTGGTCTCTCGCCTGGGGATGCGCAGATGATGCGGCCGCGCTCGCTATCAAGCGCGGCGAGGGCGGAGAGGTTGCGGTCGTCGGCGCCGGTGTCATGGGCCTCACGACGGCGCTTCGCCTGGCGGAATCCGGGCTCCGGGCGACCATTTATGCGAAAGAGTTTCCGCTGGAGTCGCGTTCCGCCCGGGCGACCGGCGTCTGGTCGCCGTCGAGCCGGATCGCCCTGGCGGGCGAGATCGAAGCCGGCTTCGAGGCGAAGTGGGAGCGCTGGGCCCGGGCCTCCTACGCCGCCCACCAACGCCGAATCGGCGCGCTCGGCGATCCTGTCGAATTTCTGCCCCATCACGTTCTCGCCGATGAAGACGGGCCGCAGCCTGTCCCGCCGCGGCGCAAATTCCTGCATCTGGACCGGCGCCTGCGCGGCCTGACGCCGCCCTGGCGGGACGCGCCGGCCGGCGATCATCCGTTTCCCGTCGACCGCGTGCGCCGCGGGCTGACCATGGTGTTCAACGTCGGGCGCTATGCCGAAGCGCTGACGCAGGAATTTCTCTCGCGCGGCGGTCGCATGGTGCGCAAGGCGTTCCCCGAGCGTTCCGCGATTCTCGGCTTTGGCGAGCAGGTCATCGTCAACTGCACGGGTTATGGGGCCAGGGCGCTCTTCGGAGACGACAGCCTCGCGCCCGTCCGGGGGCAGATCAACTGGTTCGCGCCGCAGTCCGAGGCGCGCTACGGCGTATTCCACCGTCAGGCGCTCGCCATTTCACGCCGCGACGGCGTCGTCGTGCAGTATCTCGGCGATAACGATGATTTCGGCTTCGGGGATGAAACGGAAACGCCTGATCCCGCCGAGACCGACAAGGCTTTAAAGCGCCTCGCGCCGCTCTTCGCCTGATGGCGATTGCAAATTGCAAGGCGGGCGCGCCCTGGGCGTCGCGTTCCTGATTTGCCATCATATAAGGAATTCTTTATATGAATCGGCGAAAAGGAGTGGTTAGCCATGACCGACCCAAATCCGCACCGGCGAGAGCGCCTCGAGGCGCTGGCTTCGGCGCTTGAAGAACGCATCCTGATCCTCGACGGCGCGGCGGGGACTTTCATCCAGGGTTTCGACCTTGACGAGGCCGGCTACCGCGGCGAACGGTTCGCCGAATGGCCCGTCGACGTGAAGGGCAACAATGACCTGCTGATCCTTTCGCGGCCAGAACTCGTCCGCGAGATGCACGACGCCTACCTCGCCGCCGGCGCCGACATCATCGAAACGAACACTTTTTCCTCCACGACCATAGCCCAGGCCGATTACGCGATGGAGGATCTCGCCTTCGAGTTGAATCGCGAGGGCGCGCGGATTGCGCGCGAGGCCGCTGACGCCGCCGCCGCGCCTGGACGACCGTGCTATGTCGCCGGCGCCATCGGCCCGACGAACCGAACCGCGTCGATCTCGCCCGACGTCAACGATCCGGCCAAGCGCAATGTGGATTTTCCCGAATTATCGCAGGCCTACGCCGATGCGGCCCGCGGGCTCATCGAGGGCGGCGCCGATATGCTCCTTATAGAGACGATCTTCGACACGTTGAACGCCAAGGCTGCAATCTACGGCGTGCAGGATCTGTTCGACGCGCTCGACTTTTCCGTGCCCGTTATGCTTTCGGTGACGATTACGGACCAGTCCGGCCGCACTTTGTCCGGCCAGACGCCCGAGGCTTTCTGGAACGCGGTCGCCCATTCAACGCCACTTTCGGTCGGCGTGAACTGCGCCCTGGGTCCCGACCTGATGCGCCCCTATGTCGAGGAGCTCTCGCGTGTCGCGGGCTGTTACATCTCCACACACCCCAATGCGGGGCTGCCCAACGCCTTCGGCGAATACGACGAGACGCCGGAGAGCATGACGTCGCATTTGCGCGAATGGGCGCAAAGCCGTCTTGTGAACATCGTCGGCGGCTGTTGCGGCACGACGCCCGACCATATCCGGGCCTTCGCAGGGGCGATTGAGGGACTGGCGCCGCGGCGGCGACCGGCGATCGACGGCGCGCTCAGGCTGTCAGGGCTTGAGGCGTTCGCCTATGGGGGCTGAATGACGCGCCGGCGTCGCGTCGGCGATCGGTCTCCAGCCTCGCCGCCCCTCCGTATGGATACGAGATGATTCGCCTGCGTCCTTATTTCAACAAGGCCGCCACTTATGTGGCCGGGCGCGCGACCATGGACGCTCTCGCCGCTTCGGTTGAAAATCTCGAGGCCGCCGAAGAGGAATGGTGTCCGCCAGCCGTCTTTCTTGACGGCGAACTCGACAAGGTCGTGGCGGCCCAGGGCGAGACCTCTCTCAAAGCGGAATTCGCGCGCGTGAACGGTCGTTGGGCGACCCACAAGCCGCTCAGGCGTTACGAACTCCATGACGTACTCGTCTATCCGAGCGGGTTCAGTCTGCGCGGCGGGACCTTCGTGCGATACGGCCCATTGCCCCACAAAGCGCTCCTTGCAGGGCCGGTTCATCGCCTCGGCGAGGCTGTTTTCTGCGCCGACCAGCCGACCATGCGCTATTTCGGGCACTGGCTGATGGAGGCGTGCTGCACCGCGCTCCTACGGCGCGGCGAAGAAGCGCTCATTCTGCCGACTCCGGAGAACTGGTCGCACTGCCGCGACTATGTGCGCATCTTTGACTTCGATCCCGCTCCGGGGGAGATCTTCCACGTGGACAAATTGTCCTGGTACGTTGATTACATGCAGGGACGCTCGCACCGCGCGCGCTACGCAGAGCTTCGCAGGCGCGTCACGGCCCGGTTCGCCGGCGCGGACGGCGCGGGGCGGCGCTTCTTTCTGCGCCGGAGCGCGGGCGGCGCGCGTCGCGATCTCGCAAACGAGGAGCACGTCTTGACCCGGCTTCGCTCGGCGGGTTTTGAGGTCCTCGATCTGGAGCACGAAGCGCTGGACGCGGTCATGGAAAGAGCCGTCGGCGCTGACATGATCGTCACGATGGAGGGCAGCAACCAGGCGCATGCGACGATGCTGCTGAGAGACGGCGGCGTACTATTGGCGATCCAGCCGGCCGACCGGTTCAACAATGTCTACCGCGAGCGCACGCACGCAATGGGGCTGGAATACGGGTTCGTCGTCGCCCCGCGCGATCCCGAAACAGGCGACTATTATCTGGACACGGATGTGCTATTGCGAACAATCGACATTGCCGGAACCCGGTTGCGGGCCGAGCATGCGGACGGGCCGCGCGACTGAACGCGATCGCGCATAGCGCCGCGCGCGCGCATCCTATATGCTTAAGGGCTTCGGGGTTTCGGTCGCTGCAGGAAAACGGATATGGACATCGCACAGCAAAAGCGCTGGCTTGAACGCCTTGTCGCCCACGATACAACGTCCTCGCGCTCCAATCTCGCATTGATCGAGGAAGTCGAGGCGCATCTCGTGGCCCATGGCGCGGCGACGGCGCGCGTCTATAACGCGGACCGGACCAAGGCGAACCTTTACGCCATCGTCGGCCCGATGGAGAGGGGCGGCGTCGTTCTTTCCGGTCACACAGACGTCGTCCCGGTCGAGGGCCAGGACTGGAACACTGACCCGTGGACGCTCAGCGAGCGGGGCGGGCGGCTTTACGGGCGCGGCGCCTGCGACATGAAGGCCTTTTCGGCTGTCGGGCTCTCCCTGGTTGCCGAAATGGCGGGCGCCGACCTGAAGCGCCCGGTCATTTTCGCGTTATCCTACGACGAAGAGGTGGGCTGCCTCGGGGCCCCCTCAATGATTCGTGAGCTGAAGGAAAATGTCCCTGCGCCGTCGGCGGTGATCGTCGGCGAGCCGACCATGATGCGGGTCATAGACGGCCATAAGGGCATTGCGTCCTGCCGGGTGACCGTGACCGGATATACGACCCATTCCAGTCAGACTGATCGCGGCGTCTCGGCCGTCGAGGCGGCGGCGAAACTGATCGTGAAGGTTGCGTCAATGCGCGAGCAACGCGCCGCCGCGGCGGCGGGCGGGCCGTTCTCGCCGCCCCATTCGACCATGACGGTCAACGTCGCCCATGGCGGCACGCAACTTAACATCATGGCTGGCGCGTGCAGCTTTGACTTCGATGTTCGCGTCGTGCCCGGAGAGACGGCGGCCGCGATCTTCGACGAGTTTCGCGATTACGCGCGGGGGGTCGAGGCGGAAATGCGCGCGCGCGCGCCCGGTTGCCGCGTCGAGGTCGCTGAGATGACGAATGCGCCCTGCCTCGCGCCGCAACAGGATAATCCCGCCGCAGACCTCGCCAAGGCGCTGACCGGACATAACTCGACCGACGTCGTCGCCTACGCGGCCGAAGCCGGCCAGTTCCAGGAAGCCGGCTTCGACACTGTCGTCTGCGGCCCCGGATCGATCGATCAGGCCCACCAGGCGGATGAGTATGTCAGCATCGACCAGCTGGGCGAATGCACGAAATTCCTGCGCAGACTGATCGTGCGCCTCACCGCCTGAGCTTGCTGAAAGCGCCGAACGGCGCTCTTTCTGTTTCAGCCCCGACGGAGAGGGCCGGGTTTCCGTAAAGAATCTCTTCAGCATAATTACGAAAAATTTTCAGCGTAAATAATTCAGCCGGGCTTCAATATTTTACCGGGTCTTTACGACGTCCTGACACGGTCTTGTGCGAAACGAGGCGTTGTCGACGGGGCTTTGGGTGAAGAAGGTCAACCGGTGCAGGGTGTGCGGATCGTCGGCGCTGACGCCTGCGCTTTCGCTGGAGAACGCGGCGACGACCCTGCGGGTCGGAAGGCGGTCGTCCAGCGCGGACTTCGTCCTGTGCGACGCCTCCCGGGACGCTTTCGCCTGCGGGCTCTTGCAGCGTTCGGCGCATGAGCGCCGGGCCGGGCCGGAGCGCGCGCCGTCGGGAGCCTATCGCACCGTGCGCGCGCATCTGCGGTGCGCTGCGACTGAAGCGCTCGAAATCATCTCCGGGCGCGATTGCGCCGCCCTCGATATCGGCTGCAATGACGGCACGCTTTTGTCCTATTACCCGCGTTGGGTCGAACGCGTCGGCGTGGATGCGAACATCAAGGCGACGCCTGTCGGGTCCTGGGCGACGACAATTGAGGGCGCCTTTCCCGACACGGACGTCATGCGTGCGCTCGGCGAGCGGAAGTTCGACGTCGTCACCGCGATTTCCGTCCTTGAACGGATGGCTGATCCAACGGGGTTCGTGTCCGCCCTGAAGTCGATCCTCGCCGATGACGGCGTCGCCGTGATCGAGACGTTGTATGCGCCGATGGCCCTGGCGGGAACGCAAGTCGAAGGGCTCGCGGCTGGCGGCGAGGCGGTTTATTCGCTCAGCGTGCTGGAACGCCTCGCGCGCGACGGGGGGCTCAAGATTTTTCGCGGGGCGCTGACGGACAAGGAGGGCGGCTCCATTCGTCTCTTCCTAACCCACACGGATAATCACGATTACGACTTCGACCCGTGGTTTGATCGCCTTGCGCGCCTGTGGGACGAGGAGAACGCGCTGGCCCTGCGCGCGCTGCAACCCTATCAGGCCTTCGAGGAGCGGGCCCGCGCGGGGCGCGCGGCGTTCGCGCAGCTGTTGGACGACCTCGCCGCGCGCGGCCGGAAGGCCTATCTCCTTTCGACCGGACCCGCGGCTGTCGCCCTTTATCGCTGGGCGGGCGCGGCGGCGGGCGTCATCGAGGCGGCCATATGCGAGGGCGCGACCGCACCGCGGGCGCGGCTCTGCGAAAACGGGCCCGCGATCATTTGCGAGGGCGCGGCCCGCGCGTTGGAGCCGGACTATCTGATCGCGCCGGCGCCCTTGAAACGCGAAATGCTCGAACGCTGGCGCGAGCCCCTGATGCTCGGTGCGGCGATGATCATCGCCGGCCCGGAGCCTCAACTGGTTGACGCTTCGAACTATTCGGCCGTCTACGGAAAAGCCCTCGCGGGCGGAGACCATGCCGGCGGCGTTGAAACGCTTCGCGCAATTCTCACGGCAGCCGGGGGGCCGCGGCTCATCGCCGAGACGTCGCCCGGACGCGCCGCCGCGATCGGTTGAAGCAACTCAGGTCGAAATGAAGCGCCGTCGGCGTCCTTCAAGCATGACGGCCGACAGCCGGCCTGACCAGCAGGCCCCCGTGTCGACATTGATCCGCCAGCCAAGATCCTGCGGCTTTTTCACCGGATGGTGTCCGTGGACGACCGTTTTCTCCGGCCGATGCTCGGCGGGGGAGTCGTGGAACTCGCCGCGGATCCACAGAAGGTCCCGCGCTGACTGGTCCTCGAGCGCGACGCCGGGCCTGACGCCCGCATGGACGAAGAGATAATCGTCCAGCGTGCAGTAGAGTTCGAGGCTTTCCAGAAAGTCGCGGTGGGCGTGTGGCATTCTCTCAGCGAGCTCCGCGGCGAGATCGTTCTCCTCGCGGCTCCAGATGCGCTCCACGCCGTAGCTTCGCAGCGTCTCCGCGCCGCCCCAGTGCAGCCATTCGCCGTGGCGGGTCGGCTCCGCCAGAAAATCGAGCAGGGCCGCTTCATGGTTGCCCATCAGAAACGTCGCGCCAGTCCGGCTGGCGCGCAGATTGACGAGCGTGTTGAGAACGGCCCGGCTGTCTGGACCGCGGTCGATGTAATCCCCGAGAAATACAAGCGTCGGCTCGTCCGTGTTGTCGGACGACGTCGCGGTTTCCGCGTCGATCATGTCGATGATCGCCCGGAGTTCGTTGAGACAACCGTGAATGTCGCCGATGGCGTAAATGCGCCGGCTGGACGCGCCCCGAGGCGCGGCCGCATCTTTTTTGGCGAAAAGTCTGCCGAGCATCGCTTCATTCATTTGTCGCAAACGCATTATACTACCTCGGATCGGTCGCCGTTTAGCAGTATCTTAGCGCGAGAGTCCCAGCGTCGGCGTCATATGGGAAGACCGGCGACGGGACAATGACCGGATCGCCGCCGCTCGGGAGGGCAGCATGACCGTTTTGGTGACAGGCGGAGCCGGTTACGTGGGCGCGCACATGTTGCTTGCGCTCGCAGACGCGGGCGAGGACGCCGTCGCGCTCGACAATCTGTCGCGCGGCGCGAGGTGGCTGGCGCCCGCATCGGCGCCGCTCGTGGTCGCGGATGTGGGCGACAAGGCCGCGCTCGCGGAAGTCTTCGCCGCCCACGACATCAAGGAGGTGATTCATTTCGCCGGATCGCTCCTGATCGGTCAGTCCATCAAGGACCCCCTGAGCTATTACCGCAACAATACGGCGAACACCTTAACCCTCCTTGAGGCCTGCATCGAAAGCAACGTCTGGAACTTCATCTTCTCCTCGACGGCTTCGGTCTACGGCCGTCCGGAGACGATCCCCGTTTCCGAATCCGCGCCGGTGAATTCGATCACGCCCTATGGCGCCTCCATGGCGATGAGCGAGAAGATCCTCGCCGACGCCGCCGCCGCCTACAATCTGAACTACGTGACTTTGCGGTATTTCAATGTCGCCGGCGCTGACCCCCTGGGGCGGGCCGGGGAGATCGGCAAACCGACGCACCTCGTGAAAGTCGCCGCCCAGATTGCGGTGGGTGCGCGCAAAGAAGAGCTGCAGATCTACGGTGATGACTACCCAACGCCTGACGGGACCGCGATCCGGGACTACGTGCATGTAAACGATCTCGCCGAAGCCCATTTGCAGGCGCTCGAGCTCTTGCGCGGGGGCGGGGAGTCGATCACGCTAAATTGCGGTTACGGGCGCGGGTATTCCGTGCGCGAAGTGGTCGAGGCCGTCAGCCGCGTCTCCGGCGAAATGCTGCCGTTCACCGTGGGCCCGCGGCGTCCGGGCGACCCGCCCCAGCTCATCGCCGACAGCGCCGCCATCCGCACGGTCCTTGATTGGCGCCCCCGTTATGACGATATCGATTTCATCGTGCGCACCGCCATGGACTGGGAGCGCAAGCTCGCTGAGTTAGAGGCCGGGAAGTCCTGATGAGTTTCATAATCGCTGCGCGTGTTCTGGCCGCGAGTCTTTTCGCCCTCGTCACCTATCTGACTCTGACCCCGAACCCGGAAACCGCGAAACAGGGCATGGATGTGACCCGTTGGCTCGCGGAGATGATATTCGGCGACGCCGACCTCGGCGACAAGGTCGCCCACTTCGCCGCCTATGGCGCGTTAGGCTTTTCCGCGCTTGTGGCGCAGGTGAAGTTTTTCGGCCGGCGGATATACGCCGCGATCATTCTGGCCCTTTACGGCGCGTTCCTCGAGATCCTCCAGGGGATCGGCGGCGTGCGGACGGCCGATTTCGTCGACGCCTTCGCCAATGGGCTTGGCGTGATGTGCGCGTGGCCGGCCGCCGTGGTCGTGCAGGAAATTTTTGCGAAGCGGCGCGAGCTCGCGTGAGGGCGGCTATCGTCATCCCCGCGCGCTACGCGTCGACGCGTTTGCCTGGGAAGGCGCTCCTCGATCTCGCGGGCAAGCCGGTCATTCGCCATGTTTATGAGCGCGCGGCTGCATGCCGCGAGGCCGACCGCATCGTGGTCGCGACGGATGACGAACGCATCCGCAGCGCCGTGTCGGCGTTCGGCGGCGAGGCGGTCATGACGCGTGCTGATCATGGCTCCGGAACGGACCGCGTCGCCGAGGCGGCGCGCGGGCTCGACGCCGAGATTATCGTAAACCTTCAAGGAGACGAGCCGGAACTCGACCCCGGCGCTGTGGATCGCCTGATCGCGCTGCAGCGCGAGTTTTCGCCCTTTGCGTCGACTTTGTGCTGTCCGTTTCCGGCCGGGCTTTCGCCGGATGATCCGTCCCAGGTGAAAGTCGTACTCGGGCCACGCGACGCCGCCGGCGCTGCAAGCGCGCTCTACTTCTCCCGTGCGCCGATTCCCTTCGCCCGAGATCCGTCGGGGGCGGACCATTTTCTGCATATCGGCGTTTACGCGTTTTCGCGCCAGAGCCTTTTTTCCTTCTGCGCGGCCCCCCGCGGCAGGCTCGAAGCGGTTGAACATCTTGAACAGCTGCGGATTCTTGAAATGGGAGAAACGCTGCTCGTCGTCGAGATTGCCGACGCCGCCGCCGGAATCGATACGCACGAAGACCTCGAGGCGGCGCGGGCGCGGTTTTCAAAGGGCGCGGCCCGCTAGGCGCAGTGCGCCGGCTTCGACCGGGTCGGAAAGAACGCGCCGGCTCGTTCGGGCAGGTCTCGCGCCGGGGGCCGGACCGTGACGCCGCCTCAGGCGAGCGCGGCGAACGTGTAAAGGGCGGGCGCCATGGCGGCGACGATGACGCTCGTGCTGATCAGTATGGTGATGACGCGGCTCATTGGTTTTTCCTCTCTGGTGGCGACACGTTTGAAGTAGTCGATATGCGGAGGAAGTGAAGATCTCAGGGTCGCCGCCGGGCGCTTCTGGCGAACGGCTTGTCGCAAGCAAATCAGCAGCTTTCGGCTCGCCGCAGACGGGGCGCGATTCGTCGCGCGCTCAACGCGCGCTAGGGGC
>CAZBOC010000002.1:0-20332 GCA_964493225.1 uncultured Caulobacterales bacterium
AGAACTTCATGGTCGGGTCGCTTGCAAAATACGGGCTCGACTCTGAGCGCCTCGCCGCCGTCAATCCGCGCCTCTTCTATTGCTCCATCACCGGTTTCGGCCAGACCGGACCTTATGCGAAGCGGGCCGGCTATGATTTCGTGATCCAGGCGATGAGCGGGATCATGGAGCTGACCGGAGTGCCGGAGCGCCCGCCGCAGAAAATGGGCGTCGCCTTCGCCGACATCTTCACCGGACTTTACGCCGTCATCGCAGTTCAGGCCGCCCTCGCCGAGCGCGAAAGAACGGGGCGCGGGCGGCATATCGACATGGCGTTGTTCGACTGCATGCTCGGCGTCCTCGCAAACCAGGCGATGAACTATCTGGCCTCCGGCGTTTCGCCGACCCGCGCGGGCAACGCCCACCCGAACATCGCCCCCTATGAGGCTTTTCCGTCTGCAGACGAATGGTTCGTCCTGACGGTCGGCAACGACGAGCAGTTCAAGCGCTTTTGCGCCGTCGTCGGCCTTGAAGAACTCGCGACTTGGCCGGAATTTGCGACGAATGCGGACCGTCTGGCCAATCGCGCGGCGCTCTCGGAGCAGATTTCAGCGGCCACGCGGAACTTCCGCCGTGACGATCTCCTCGCGCGCCTCGCCGCCGCGAACGTGCCGGCGGGCCCGATCAATTCGGTCGCCGAGGCGTTCGCAGAGCAGCGGACCGCATCGCGGGGCCTCATTCTCGAAATGGCGCGGGCGGGCGGTGCGACGCTGCCCGGCGTCGCCTCCCCGATCCGCTTCGCAGGCGCGCCCCTTGCGGATCGGCGCCCGTCGCCCCAGCTCGGCGCGGACGAGGCGGACTGGCTCTGAGGCGATCCGGCGCGAACGCCCCCGCGACCCGTGATCGGCCTGCGGTCGGTTTCCGCGACCGGCCCAAAGGGGTAGGGCGCGCTCGTCTGAGCGCAGGCCGCCCTCGAAACCGTCCGGGCCGGTCGCCGCGCCGATCAGAATGCGCCTTTCACGATGCGACGTTGACGGCGTTCGCGCCGCCGGCGGCGTTTTCCGCGACCCACTCGGGGGCTCGAGGCGCGTCGCCGCCCCTGACGACGAAAACGGTCGCCCCGTCCGCGCCTGCGACGCGCCAGCGTCGAACGAGGCCCTTTGGGATCGTCGCCGTGTCGCCCCGGGCGAGCGCAACAACGCCGTCTTCCCATTCCAGCGCCACTGCGCCGGCGTGGATGAAGACGACTTCCTCTTCAAACCGGCGATGGGCGGGAATGGCCGCGCCGGGCTCCATGGTCAACTTGCGGAAGTGAAACCCGTGGGCGTGGTCGACCTTGCCCGCAGCGACGGCCTCGGCGGGACTCGCCGGGCCGAGCACCGGCGTCTCGCGGACCCCGCGAGAACCGGCCGCGAGATCGCTCTGCACGGCGCTGGCCTGTTCGCTTGCCCGCACGATGCAGGCAGCCATCTCCTCGGCCGTCATGCGCCTGAAGCGCGCGACGTCGTCCATGGTCGTCGGCGCGCACGGACCGTCGCCTTCGGGGATCGACTGGCCCAGCGTCGTATCGATGAGCCGTCCTTCCCGCGTCAGCACGAGGCCGTGTTTCTCGGCTTCCGTGAATACGTAGGGGGCCCAGTCCACCCGTCCCGGGTCGTCGCCTCCGAGGATCGCGAACAGGAAATTCTCCCCGTCGGAGACGCATTCGAAACCCCGGAACACGTTCACAGGAATCGAGATCACGTCGCCGGGGCGCAGGATCGCTTCGCCGTCGCGCGCGTCATGTCCCCAGCGAAACGCCCATTCGCCGCTGTGGACGAGGAAGACTTCCGCAGTCTCGTGGCTGTGCTGGGAATTGACGCAGCCTTTCGGCTGGCGCGCGCCGCCTATGTTGAAGCCATGCGGAATGCGCACGTGAACGTGCTGGCCCGGATTTTCAGCGACCCCCGGTCCGATGATGCAGAAATTTTCTTTCTCGTCGCTGCCCGGGGTTTTGGCGTCGATGAAAGCGGTCTTGCAGGGCTCCAGGTCGCCGTAACGGACGACGCGGGCCTCCATTTCGGCGACGGAAAACGACATCGCTGGTCGAACCTCTTTCCTCAATGCGAACATTCGAGGGCGATCGTACTTCGAATGCAAAACCGGGGCAATAGGTCGCGCTAGCGCCGTGCGTCCCAGCCCCGGCCTTCCAGCAGATCACGGCCCATCTGGCGGAAAACATCGACGATGTCGAGGTGAACCCAGTTCTCGACGCAATCGCCATTCTCGTCGAAACGCCAAAAGTCCATGTATTTCAATTTGATACGCTTACCTGTCGCCTCCATGCCGAGAAACTCCCCGGAATGAGTGGCTTCGACCGCACCATAGGCGGCGACGAGATCGCCGTCTTCGAGGATGAGGTCGATGGTCGTGTGTTTGTCCTTGAATGCGTTCAGGAAGGGACGCTGCCAGCCGTCCTGGAATTCCTTGAGCGAGGCCTTCGTTCCCGCACCGGCCCCGCCCCGCCAGACGAATTGCTTCGCGAAGTGCCGGTCGATCCCATCGATGACATGTTCGTTAAGAGCGTCGTTCATGGCGATGATGCGCTCTTTGTAGCCCTTCGTTCCCACAGCCGGCCTCCTTCAGCATTCAACTGGAAAGTATTGATCGAGCCGCGCCCTAGCGCTAATTGCATCCGAATGCAATTAGCGCGGACGCCCCGCCTCCCGCTGCAACGCCGGGCGGGAATGCCGTAGAAAGACGCCCATGACCCGCACAGCGCCGATCACGCACGTCGCCACCACCGATATCGCCGACATGCTCGAACCCGTTCCAACTGGCCGACGCATGCCCATGCGCGGCTTCGACGAGGAATTCGTCGACATCGCCGACTACATCGTGCGGATCACTGAACGCATCTGGCATGAACGCAAGGTCGATCTCTGCCGGAGATACTACGCCCCCGACGGCATCATTCACACGCTATCGGGCGATATCGTCGGAGCCGCGACGGTCGAAGCGAACACCCGCGCGACGCTCGAGGCATTTCCCGACCGCACGCTGGATGCCGATAACGTCATCTGGTCGGGCGACGAGAACACGGGCTTCTACTCTTCGCACCTGATCACCAGCCGGATGACGAATCGCGGAGCGTCTGAATTCGGTCCGGCGACGGGAAGACGCGCTCGCATCAGAACGATCGCCGACTGCCTTTGCAGGGAGAACCAAGTCGTCGAGGAATGGTTGGTGCGCGACAACGCCGCGCTCGTGACGCAACTCGGCTTCGATCCGGACGCCGTCGCGCGTGAGCAGGCCGACGCGGATCGCGAAGCCGGCCGCAGCCCCGTCGACCTCGCAGCCCCGTTTCGCGACGCGGCCCTCGCCGCTCCGGCCATCGCCGCGCCCGAAACCAAGCCGACACCGGAGTCGCAGCCGGAAGAGTTCGCGCGCGCCCTCTTCGAAGGCGTGTGGAACAAACGCGGCCTTGATCTCCTGCCGGACTATTTCGACTACCGCGTCGGCGCGCATCTGACCGCGGGCCGCGATCTCTATGGCGTCGTTGAAATGCGCGAATATCTCGGCGATTTTTTCGCCGCCCTGCCCGATCTCAGGATCAGCGTCGACCACGTCGCGAGCATTCCCTATCTCGGCGAGGCGCGCGACATCGCGGTCCGGTGGTCGCTCGCGGCGACCCATGCGGGCGACGGCCTGTTCGGGCCCGCATCGGGCGCGCCCGTCGCCCTCCTCGGCGCGACGCACTGGCGCGTGATGCGCGGACGCGTGCGCGAAGAGTGGACGGTGTTCGACGAACTCGCCCTTCGACGCCAGATCGAAGCGTGGAAGCTCGACTGAGAGGCCGCCATGGTTCGCACGAGGATCTTCGACGCGCATCATCATTTATGGGATCTCGGGACCTGCCGCTATCCCTGGCTTGAAGCGCGCGGCGTGAAGCGATTTTTCGGCGATCCGACCCCCATCCAGAAAAATTATCTGGTCAGCGACTTTCTCCGCGACGCCGGCGAGTTCGACCTCGCCGGATCGACGCACATCCAGGTGGGCGTGGCCGAAGAGGACGTCGTTAAGGAGACGCGGTGGCTGCAATCGGTCAGCGCCGCGCCGCCCCGCCTGCCGAGCGCCATCGTCGCCTTCGCGGACCTGACGCGGCCCGACCTCGAGGCGCATCTCGACGAACACAGAACAGCAAAGGGGTTTCGCGGCGTACGCCAGATTATCGGCCGACATCCCGGGGAAGACCGGATCACGGGCTCCGGCGGGTTGCTCGACACGTCATCGTTTTCGCGCGGTCTGGCGATTCTTGGCGCGAGGCGGCTCACATTTGATCTTCAACTCACGGCGGCGCAATATGACAGGGCGCTCGACGTCTTTGCGCGCGCGCCGGAACTGCGCTTCGCGATCTGTCATTTCGCTTCGCCCTGGGGTCTCTCCAAAGACGGATTTTCACGCTGGGCCGACGCCATGGCGCGGTTCGCCGAGCTCCCGGGCGCGCATATGAAATTTTCAGGCTTCGGCATGTTCAAGCCTGACTGGACCGTCAACGACATCCGCCCGTTCGTCGAAACCGCGCTTGAACTCTTCGGACCGGCGCGATGCATGAGCGGCTCGAATTTTCCCGTCGACAAGCTTTACGGAGACTACGGCCGCATCTGGCGCGCGCTTGACGAAATCGTCCCGCGGGCCGCGCTTTTTGAGCAGATCGCCCTCAAAACCGGGGCGACGTTCTACGGCGTTCCTCTCGCAAGCTGATCGAAGCGCGCGCGCAGGGCCCGCGCGCCCTCGAGTATAAAGGCGTGGTCGGACTTCAGCAGGAAAAGGTTCGCCCCCGCGGCTCGCCAGCGCGGGATCTCGTCGAGGTCGCCGACGAACATGCCGACGCGCCGGCCCCGCGCAGCGCACGTCTCGCAGATCCTCTGGACCGCCGCGACGACCTCCGGCGCGTCCGGCGTCTTCGCGCCCAAAGCGACGGTCAGGTCGATCCGTCCTATGAAGAAGCAGTCGACGCCCTCGACCGCGGCGATCTCGTCGATGGCGTCGACCGCCTCGAGGTCTTCGATCTGCGCGACGACGCTGACCTCCGCGCCGCTCGCAAGGACGTCGCCCATCGCGCGCGTCGCATAGCCGGCCATGCGCGTCGAGCCGGCGTAGCCGCGCCCGCCCGCGCCGAAGCGGGCGATCCTGGCAAGGCGCGCGGCGTCTTCGGGCCCGCGCACATGGGGACAAACGACCCCGTCGGCGCCGCAGTCGAGCGCATTCAGGATCTGCGCTTCGTCGAGTTTGGCCGTGCGCACGAGGGCCGGCTTGCCGGCCTTCGCAAGAGCCGAGAGGCAGGCGTCGAGGACCAGCCGATCGAAAGGCGCATGCTCCGCATCAAGACAAACGACGTCGAGGGGCGAGAGCCCAAGCACGTCGGCGACGATGTGGGACGGGGTCTTCGCCCAGACGCCGACGAGCGGGTCGCCGGCGAAAAGACGGTCGCGAAAACTCGCGCTCACGCGGGGCGACCCCAGAGGCGGTCGCCGGCGATCGCCGCGCCCTCGGCGAGCGCTGCAAGCTTCGCATAGACAATTTCAGGATCGACGGCCCCGAAGCCCGCAAAGGTGGAAAAACCGCAATCCGTTCCGGCGATGACGCGTTCGCGCCCGACGATGTCCGCAAAGCGGCAGATCCGCTCGGCGACGAGCCGCGGATGCTCGATGAAATTCGTCGTCGAGTCGATCACTCCCGGGACGAGGATCTTGTCCTCGGGGAGATCGGCGTCCGCGAACACCTCCCACTCATGGGCATGGCGCGGGTTCGCCGCTTCAAACAAGAGCGCCTGGGGCTTCGCCCTGAGCGCGATCGGCAGAACCAGCGCCATCGACGCGTCGCAATGGTGCGGGCCCTCATAATTGCCCCAGCAGACATGAAGACGCATCCGGTCGGCAGGGATATTCCGCACGGCAACGTTCAGCGCCTCGACATGGAGGGCGGCGAGCCGTTCATAGTCGGCGTCCGGCTTGTCCTTGAACATCATATGCCGCCCGAGGCCGAGGTCGGGCGAATCGAGCTGCAGGACGAAGCCGGCTTCGACAATCGCTTCGTATTCGACGCGCATCGCCTCTGCGAGAGCCTGAAGATACTGCTCATGCCCGTCATAATACTCATTAGGCTGAAAAAGTGCGATGACGCCGGGCGAGGCGGCGTTCATGAAGGCCTCTGAAGGCGGCGTCTCCGCAGTCGCCGCCGACAGACGACGCAGGTCGTCCTTGAGCGGTCCCATATCCTTGGGCTTGATCTCGCCAACGCATTTCGGACGCCGATAGGATGGCGTGCCCCCGCCCTTGGCCTGGCGCTCCAGGAAGGACGGGAACTCCTCAAGATCCTTCGGCGCGTTGCGCGGGCTGTCCCCCTCAAAGCCGGTGATTCGGTCCTTGATGTAGGTGGCGTAGGAGATCTTGCTCATCTCGCCGTCACTGACGATATCGACGCCGACGCGGACCTGGCGCGCGACGACGTCCTTGACCGCATCGGCGAGCGTCATCTCGAAACCCGCGGCGTCGGCGAGTTCGCCGCGCTCCTGCGCGAAAACGCCTTCTGCGACAGCCGCAGACCGCGGCAGGCTCCCCACATGAGTCGTCAGGATACGGTCTTTGCCTGTTTTCATTTCTTCTTCCCTTCGCGTTCGTCAATCTCGGCGAGAAAGCCTTTCAGAATCTCCGTCACCGCGTCGCCGGCCTCAAGCGTCGAGAGATGACCGCAATTCCCGAGAATATGGAGGGTGGCCTCGTCGACGCCGTCGCAGATGATCTCGTGAAGATCAGGCGGACAGATCGCGTCCTGATCTCCCGCCACGACGACCGTTGGACATCGGATCGTTCGCAGCGTCGGCGCACTGTCGATCCGGCCCATCAGGGCCTCGGACTGGCGCCCAAAAACGTCCGGGCCCAGATCCTCCGCCATGCGATAAATGAGCTCGAGGACGGCCTCGTCGTCGCGGCTGGCGGGTCCCAGATAGTTGGGCTTCAGCTCTTCCATGACCACCGCGCGAAGCTGGCCCTCCTCGACGCGGGCCATGTGAGACAAGCGCGTGCGCCGACGGGCTGGGGAATCAGGGAACGCGGTCGTATTCATCAGCGCGAGCCCCGCGACCCGAAACGGCGCCTGGCGCCAGACTTCGAAGGAGACGATCCCGCCCATCGAAAGCCCCGCCAGCGCGAAGCGCTCCGGCGCGTTCGCAAGGAGCCGTCGGGCCATCGCGGCGATCGTCCGGTCCCTGGAAAGATCCGCGACGGCGACGCGTCGGTCTTCCTGAAGGGCGGCGACCTGCGCCGCGAAAAGCCGTCCGTCGCACATCAGGCCGGGCGCGAAAATGACTGGGATCGGCCGCATGGCTTCGATAATAATCGACTTCGAAGTCAAATTCACTCACAATCGCTTCTTGGTCGAACATCAACGTTCTGTTCATGGAATGATCGCGAGGTGGGTCTGTCATGGTCGAGGGATTTCGGTCGGACGCGAAGCAGGTCGTCGCGCCGCTTCGGGCGGCGCTTTACGATTTCGAACCCGAGGCGGCGAAAGCCGCGCTCGACGCAGCCTTCGCGCCGGACGCGCGCGTCTCGCTCTCCTGGCCGTTTGAAGATTTGGAAGGCCCGCGGGGGTTGTTCGACGGCCGCCTCGCTGCGCTGCATCACGCCATCCCGGACCTTGAACGGCGCGACGCGATCGTCATGGCCGGTCGCACCCAGACCGGCGAAACCTGGGTCGGCTGCTGCGGCTGCTACGCCGGCGGCTTCACCCGGCCCTTTCTCGAGATTCCGCCCACGGGTCATTTCGCGACGATGCGCTTTCATGAATTCTACCGCGTCGCGGAAGGACGGGTTTTCGAGTTTCAGGGACTTTGGGACATCCCCGAACTCATGTTCCAGGCGGGGGCATGGCCGATGGCGCCGGCTCTCGGGCGCTCATGGTATTCGCCGGGCCCGGTCACCTCGGACGGGCTCGCCATCGTGAACCGCAACGAGAGCCACGCCGATGAGAGCCTGCGCCTCGTGTCGGACATGCTGGCGGGCCTCGCCAGATTCGCAGGCGGCGGGGTCGAGGCGATGCGCCTGTCCGACTACTGGCATCCGCGCTGTTCATGGTACGGACCGTTCGGTATCGGAACCTGCCGCGGAATCGAGGGATTTCGCAACTGGCACCAGATACCCTTTCTGAACGCCCTGCCGGACCGCGTCGGCACTGACGCGAACGGCGGCTTGTTCGCCGACGGCGATTACGTCGCCGTCACGGGCTGGCCCAACATGGAGGCGACGATCACCGGAGACGGTTGGATGGGCATCGCGCCGGCCGGCCAGAAGATCACCATGCGCAGCCTTGATTTCTGGCGCTGCGAGAACGGCCTGATCCGGGAGAACTGGGTGCTGGTCGACCTTCTCAGCGTCTGGAGCCAGATCGGCGTCGACGTCCTCGCACGCATGCGCGAGTTCAACAAGGCGCGCCGCCATTAGCGTCGTCGCCCAACGGAGAGGGATCCCATGACAGTCGTTCAGTCTGCACACGCCTTTTTCGACGCCTGCGAGACCGGCAGGGGATGGGCGGCCTGCAAAGCCTATTGCCTGGACGACGCCTCCTTTTCGAGCCAGGCCGAACCGCTTCTGGAGATCGAGACCCTCGCCGCCTATGCGGACTGGATGAGGGATCTCCTGGGGCCAATCCCCGACGCCCATTACGAGCTGAGATCATTTGCGCTCGACGCCGGGCGCGGCATCGTCTCGGCCTTTGCGGTCTTCAAGGGGACCCACATCGGCGAGGGCGGGCCGGTCCCGCCGACAGGGAGAAGCGTTCAGTCCGACTATGTCTATGCCATGGAATTCAAGGGCGAGAAGATCGCCCATGTGACCAAGATCTGGCATTCCGGTCTCGCCCTCAAGCAGCTCGGCTGGGCGTGAACTTCAGTCAGCCCGGCGCAGCGCTCGTCGCGACGCCCTGATTGATCCGCGCGACGATGGGGCGCCGGCGCGGAGCAAAATTTCCGTCCGGCCTTGGGGGCAAGCCGCAATCGTCTGTCTGGTCGGGGATCATCCGGAGGAGCCCGGCCGATAGCGCGCCTTCGCCGTCAACCAGAACCCCAGGAACGCGCTGACCGGCGTGTTGGCGATGGCGAAGGCCTGTGCGCCGGCTGGTCGCCCGTCGCCCGTCGCCCGAGGCCCGACGCCCGACGCCTGATCCGGCCTTTCAAGGCGCGCGATAGCGCAGTCAGTCGCCGAAGACGAACTCGGCGACGGCGGGGTCGAGACGGCCCTCTCCGTTGGCGAGAGTTTGGAGCACCGCCTCGGCCCCGACGATGACCTGATCACGCGTAAAGGCTCCCGGCGTCGCGAGGACCTTCACGCCGGCGCCGCGGGCCGCCGCGACGCTCGCCGCCGTATCCTCGATTGCGATCGCCTCATCCGGCGCGACGGCGCAGGCTTTCAGCGCGATCCGATAGGCGTCGGGCGCGGGCTTTCCCGCGGCGACGTCGTCACGGGTGATGACGGCGGCGAACCGCTGAAGCGGCAACGCCGCGCCGGCCGCCGCTGCGATGGCGTCGACATTCGCGCGATAGGTGCTGGTCACGAGCGCCGTCTTCACGCCGCGAGCGAGGGCGGTTTCAATCAGTTCGCCAACGCCGGGGCGCAGCACGACGCCTTCCTCCAGAATACGCGCGCAGGCGATTTCCGTTTTGCGCCGGTGCACGCTCTCGATCGTCGCCTCGCTGAGACCGGCGCCGGTCGCGTCGCTGAGGAGCCTCAGCCGGTCCCGTCCGCCCGCATGCTCAAGCAGCGCGGCGTAGGTCGACCGATCCCAGCGCCAGCCGAGCCCGACTTCCGCCAGGGCGGCGTTGTAGGCCTCGCGCTGGATGGCCGAAGTCTCAGCGATGACGCCGATTGATCCCAGAAACAGGGCTTTCACGGCCACGCCCCCCCTCCTTCTTTTGTGCTCTCGCCAGGGTCGAAAGCGCTACGCAGGATCGCCGCGGCCGGACCAGGCCCCTTGCTCGGCAAGCTCTTCGCGCGCCGCCGGATCAGGCGCCGGGATCGAAGCGCGCCGAGGCGCCGGCTCGCAAGAGGCCCGAGAAGACCCTTTTCTCGCTCGGCGAGCCAGGCTCCTCGATCAGTTCCGTGATCATGGTGACCGCCGCCTCCGTCATCCGACGAACGGGCTGGCGGATCGTCGTCAGATCGTAGCTTCTCCACGTCGAGGGGCCGACGCCGTCGAAACCGACGACGGAAATATCGCCCGGCGCGGAAAGTCCGTGCTCAACGCGAAAAGCGTCGAGCGCGCCGATGGCCATGACGTCGTTCGCGCAGATGACCGCGTCTGGCGGACCACCGTCTTTCATGAGCGCGTTCGCGGCGTTGAAACCGCTTTCATAGGAATAATCGCCCTCGAGGACGGGCGCATCGTCGAGGCCCAGTTCCTCAAAACGCTCCAGGGCGCCCGTCTTGCGCTCGACGCCGACCACGGATTCCGCCGGACCGGCGATGAACGCAAAGCGTCTGTGTCCTGCGCGATAGAGCCCGTCCACAAGCTGCCGGGCGCCGTCTTCCTGATCGCAGCAAACCGCGCTGGCGCCGCCCCCCGCCATGTGGCGGTTGTAGAAAACGAGCGGGACGCCGCGCTTTTCAAATTCGGCGACGTCTTCGGGCGTCAGTTCAGCGGCCGCGATGACGCCGTCGACGCGGTAGGGCCAGATCTGCTGCAGCGTCTCGCGCGCATCGGCCTCGCTTTCAAGGGCGAAAAGAAGGACGCGCACCCCCCGCGCCGAAAAGCGCTGCGTCAGTTGGGCCAGCACTTCCGGATAATAGAGGTTGGTCAGGTTGGAGATCAGCACCGCGACCAGATTGGAGCGCCTCGTGATGAGGCTGCGGGCGATGGCGTTGGGCTCGTAGCCGAGTTCTTGGGCGGCCTTCATGACCCGCGCGCGCATCCTTTCCGAAACGCTGGCGCCCGGCTTGAAACAGCGCGAGACGGCGGACTGCGAAACGCCGGCATGGCGCGCGACGTCGTAGGATGTGACGGCCTTGCCCCCCTTGAAAGTGACGACCTTATCAGGACGCGTTTTTTCCGCCATAGCGTCTCAGCCGGATGTCGGCCTGCTCCTTATGCCCCATGAAGCCTTCGATGGCGCACAACCGCGAACAATACTCGCCGACGAGAACCGAAGCTTCCTCCGTCGCCTTCTGGTAGGTGCAGGTCTTGATGAACTTGCCCACCCACAGACCTCCTGTATAGCGCGCCGCTTTCTTCGTCGGAAGCGTGTGGTTCGTCCCGATGACCTTGTCGCCGTAGGAGACGTTGGTTTCCGGACCGAGGAAAAGGGCCCCGTAGTTCGTCATGTTGTTCAGGAAGTAATCCGGATCCCTGGTCATGACCTGCACGTGTTCCGAGGCGATCTCGTCGGCGACCCTGACCATCTCGTCATAGTCGTTGCAGACGATCACCTGGCCGTAATCACGCCAGGCGGGGCCCGCGACGTCCGCCGTCGGCAGGACCGTGAGCTGGCGCTCGACCTCGGCCATCGCGTCCCTGGCGAGGGATTCGGAATTCGTCAGGAGCACCGCCGGCGAGTTTGTTCCGTGTTCGGCCTGTCCGAGGAGATCGGCGGCGCAAAGCTCCCCGTCCACCGTATCGTCGGCGATGACGAGAGTTTCCGTCGGACCGGCGAAAAGGTCGATGCCGACCCGTCCGAAGAGCTGGCGTTTGGCTTCGGCCACGAAGGCGTTGCCGGGTCCGACAATCATGTCGACGGGCGCAATGGTCTGGGTGCCGAGGGCCATGGCCCCGACGGCCTGGACGCCGCCGAAAACATAAATCTCGTCAGCGCCCGCCATGTCCATTGCGACCACGATCGCCGGCGCGGGCTTGCCCTCGAAGGGCGGCGCAGCAGCGATAACGCGCGGGACGCCCGCCACCTTCGCCGTAACGACGCTCATATGAGCGCTCGCGACCAGGGGGTATTTCCCGCCGGGGACGTAGCAGCCGACCGAGTTCACCGGAATGTTCTTGTGACCCAGTATTACGCCGGGAAGCGTTTCGACCTCGATGTCCTTCAGCGCATCGCGCTGATGCTGCGCGAAATTGCGGACCTGTTCCTGCGCGAAGCGGATGTCCTCGATCGCCCGGTCGTCGAGAGCGTCGTAGCAGGCCGTGATTTCTTCGCGACCCAGACGGAAGGACGTCGGCGACCAGTCGTCGAATTTCTCGGACAGGGCCCTCACGGCCTCGTCTCCGCGCGCCTCGATGTCCGCGAGGATCGACTCAACGGCGCCGCGAACCTTGGCGTCGTCGCTTGCGGCCTTTTCCTTTGAGACGCCTTCCTTCAGATAGCGGACCATGTGGACACTCCTTGCCCTATGCGATTGCGCGATGCGTTTCTGCGCGCGATGAGTTGGTGCGCGATGAGTTGGCGCGCGGTGAGTTGGCGCGAAACGGCGGCGCGGACGCGCCGACGAATCACGCGACATGTCGCGCTCATGCCGCGCGCTCACTGCTTCCCATATCTTGCATTCGAATGCAATATGCAGGAGCCAAGGGTTGAATGCGAACGGCGACACGGGAGAGGACCATGACGCAATTGAACCTGACGGGACAACGGGCCCTCGTCACCGGCGCCGGGCGCGGGCTCGGGCGCGCGATTGTCGCAGCGCTTCATGGCGCCGGCGCGCGCGTCATCGCCGTCGCGCGCACGCAAAGCGATCTTGAGTCGCTTCAGGACGAATTCGGCGAGGGCGTCGAGGGCTGGGCCATGGACGTAACGGACGACGCCTTCATCGCGCGGCTCGAAGCGCTCGACCGCCTCGACATCCTTGTCAACAACGCCGGCTCGAACCGGCCGGAGCCCTTCCTCGACGTGTCCGCCGAAACGCTGGATTTCCTCATCGACCTGAATGTGCGCGCCATGTTCCGCACCGCGCAGGCCGCCGCCCGCGCAATGGCGCGCGCGGACACGCAAAGCGGAGCCGGCGGCGGCGCGATCGTGAACATGTCCTCGCAAATGGGCCATGTCGGCTCGCCGAATCGCACCGTCTATTGCATGACGAAACACGCCGTGGAGGGACTGACCAAGGCGATGGCCGTCGAACTGGCGCCTCTCGGCGTGCGCGTGAATTGCGTTGCGCCGACCTTCATCGAGACCGCGATGACGAAACCAATGCTGGAGGACCCCGCATTCCGCGACTTCGTTCACCGCATGATCCCTATGCAGAAAATGGGACAACCGGAGGATGTTGCGAACGCGGTCCTTTATCTCGCCTCGCCCGCCTCGGGAATGGTGACCGGCCACAGCCTCCTCGTCGACGGCGGCTGGACGGCCCAGTAATTGACCGGCGAGGGGCCCGCCTTCGCGCCGGGCGCGCTGGCCGCGCTTTCGCTCGCCGGCACGGCCGTCTTCGCCGTTAGCGGGGCCCTGCAGGCGCTGCGCAAGGAAATGGATATTGTTGGCGTCACCTTCATCGCGGCGCTGACAGGCGTCGGGGGCGGGACGGTGCGCGACGTTCTCCTCGGCGCGACGCCGGTCGGCTGGGTGCGCGAGCCCGCTGACCTTATCGTTTGCATCATGTGCGCCTTCGTCGTCAGCCCTTTCAACCGGCCGCTCACCGGTGCGCGGCTCGAGGGGCTTCTCTACGCAGACGCAGCCGGACTTTCCCTGTTCGCCGTACTCGGCGCGGCGAAGGCCGTCGCCGCAGGGGCGCATCCCTTCGTGTGCGTTCTTTTCGGCGCGATGAGCGCAACTTTCGGCGGGATTATCCGCGACGTCGTTTGCAATGAGGAACCGGTGTTGTTCCGTAAAGAAATCTACGTGACCGCCGCCCTCCTCGGCTCGGCGATCTATGTGGCGAGCCCGCGCTCGGCGACGCTCGCGGGCATCGATATCGGCCTTGCATGCGGGCTGGTCGCCGCCTTCGCGCTCCGGATCGTCGCGATCCGCAGGGGCTGGTCCCTGCCGTTTCCGCGCTACGGCTCAGAATGAACGTCTTTTCATCCAAACGTCCGAAAGAAAGAAGGGGCCGAAGCCCCTTCTTCCTCTCGCTCACGATTTCGCCCCCTCAGGAGAAATAGCCGCCGGCTAGAAGTCAGCCCGGACGCGCACGCCGAAGTTCCGCGGATACAGGAAGCCCGTCTGGACAATGTCGCTAGAGTTGTTGTTTCCGCGCGCCAGGACCGCTTCGTCCTCAATGTTTTCGATGAACGCTTCGACGCTGTAATTGCCCCAGCTTTCCGGCGCATCCCATGTCAGGCGAAAATCCGTCTTGGTGAAGCTGTCTTGCTGCTGGTTCGCGTCGATCGAAAGCAGGTTCGACGTGTTGTAGCCGTCTGAATAATAAAACTGGACATAAGGCGTCAGCGTCCCGCTATCGCCCAGGTCGAACACGTAGGAGCTGAAGACCGAAGCCGTGAAGTCCGGCGACCAGGGCGTCGTCTCGCCTTCGACGTTGACGCCGTTCGGCGTCAATTGGCCGCCAAAAAGCTGATAGGGATTGCCCTGCACGAACTCGCCAGCGAATTCAGCATTGAGGTAAGATGCATTGAGGCCGAGTTGGAAAGCCTCGGTCGGAGCCCAGAGGCTCTCGAGTTCGAGACCGTAGGCGCGGAACTTGCCGCCATTGTCGCTGTTTGTGACCACGATGCTCGTTCCGTCGTCAAGAATCTGTTCAACCTGCACCTGACGCAGAAGATTTCTGTACTGAGTGAAGTGTCCCGCGAAGTTGAACTTCAACTGGCCGTCAAAGAGGATCGATTTCACGCCGCCCTCGAAGACCCGCGAGTTCAGCGGATCGGTGATCGTGCCGGCGTTTGTCGTCGCGCCGGACAAGAAACCCGTGGACGACGTAAAATATAGCAACGCGCTATCGCTCACGTCATATTCGAGGCCGGCCCGCCAGGTGACGTCCTGTTGAGCGTCGAAGTCTGCGCGGATGGCGTCGTCGGCGTCGTCATCGAACGTGAAGATGCCGAGAACCTCGCCGATGTCGTCCTGCGGGAAGACGCCGCCGAAAGGTCCGCTTGCGGAGATCGGCGTTACGGGCGGTTCAGCGACGCCGTCGCCGTCCGTATCGCCGGTGAAATTCGAGCCGCCGCCGACAAGTTCTTTTGATTCGCTGTCCCAGCGCAGACCGCCAATCACCCGGAAGCGGTCGGTCAGCGAGTATGTGCCCTGGGCGTAGATGCCGAAATAATTCGTCTCCAGGGGCGCATTGTCGGCGAAAAACCCGCCGATGAAGGGATCGTTGCTCGTCAACGATGTCGTTGTCAGCAGCGGCAAGGCGACCGGCGCGCCCATGGCGTCCAGAACGGGATCGCCGTTATTGTCAAGCACCGGCACGTCGCCGCCGGCGCGGGCGTCGGCCTGACGCTGGTTGTAGATGAAGAAATTGAAGTCGGTCTCGTCATAGGAATAGTAGGCGCCGGCCGTCCACTCCAGGCGGCTGTCATAATTCGACGAGAGCTGAATCTCCTGCGTGAAATAGTCAGCGTCCTCGTTGAAGCCGCCAGCCTGGAACGGCTCAGGCGAAAAGTCAAAGTCGAAACCCAGATTGTTTTTAAAGTCCGTATAGGACGTAATTGATTTCGCGACGACGGGACCGAGATCGGCGACCAGTTCGAATGAAATCACCTGTTCGACCGTGTCGGCGTCCGGGACGAAGTCCTGCGAAACCTGATAGGGCCCAAGCTCGTCGGCGCGCGGCTGTCCGCCGGAACCCGGGAGCGGATTGGCGCAGTCCTGCTGCGAGCCCAACGGGTCCGTGTGGCCGGAAGGCGTAACGTTGCGGCACAGGAAAGTGTAACCGAAAAGGCCCGCTTCCTTGCCTTTTTCCTGGATGTAGGAATACCGCAGCGTCGCCTGAACCCTGTCCGTCGGCTCCCAAAGCGCAGTAACCCGCACGCCGCTGTCGTTAAGCGCTCCAAGATTGGGACCGGCGAAGTTCTCAATGTAGCCGTCGCTGTTATCGACGAAGCCCGCGACCCGAATGCCGAACCTGTCGCTGATGGGCGCGTTGAAATAGCCGTCGACGCGGGACGTGTTGAAGCGCTCGTAACTGGCGTTGAAGCCCGCGCCATAGTCCTCGAGATCGACCGTATTGTTGAAGATGTTCAGCGCGCCTGCAAACGTGTTCCGACCGTAGAGCGTGCCTTGCGGCCCCTTGAGAAACTCAATCCGGCTGACGTCGAAGAAACGCCGCGACTGTTGCGACGCGCGCAGCTTGTAGACGCCGTCAACATACGTTCCAACAATCGACGCATTGTCGCCGAACGTGTTCGTCGAGTTCGCGCCGCGCACGTTGAACTTGGCGTCGTTTCCGACGAACGCGAAATTGACGCCGGAGACGAGAAGTTCGAGACGCGAAACGTCGTTGACGCCGCCGTCCCGCAGACCGCCCTCGTCAAACGCCTGAACGGACAGGCCGACTTCCTGGACGCTCTCTTCTTTCTTTTCGGCCGTGACGGTGATCACGTCGATCTGGGCCATGGCGTTGGCGGACAGCGCGAGCGACGACGTCGCGCAGGCGCCCGCGAACAGACTGCGTTTGAAATTGAACGATGACGGCATGGTGGTCCCTCCCGGTGGACGCGCAATTGCGAAACAGCGCCCGCCGTCAGCGAAGGCCGACTTCAGGACACTGATTTACCAGCGACGCAGTCGGACTCTTCGCCGAAGCGTCATAAAAACGTTACTTGCTAACCGTGATTCCGACAAGGCGAAATTGACTTCGCATGCAATCAGCTCGTGATTGTTGCCGCTGAGCAACGCCGACGTTCGACGGACGAAAAAACAGTCACGAAAATCTGGGCGCACGGCCAAATCTGGGCGCACGGCCAAAAGAAGATGTTCCCTTTTCGCGGAATCGACTCACGACACGGCGCGCCGAGGCAACATCTCCGCGAGGGCGCAGGCCCGCGGCGCTTGACCGCAGAGCCGCCGCACAGCAATCTGATTGCATTCGCAGTCCCGGGCGCGACCGCGATGACCGACGCGTCCGACATGCGAGGGACCCGCCGGCGCAATTCGCGGCGGGGCGGCGATCGGAAAACGAAAGTAGTCGGAAAACAAAAGAAAACAGGGGCGATGCCGGAAGCCAACGCCGATCAGACCGTCGTGAATGGCGATTTCGACGAGATTCGCCGGGCCAAACGGCTTGTCTGGGATTTACTCCGTACCGAACTCAACGACGGCCCGACCGGCGCGGCGCGAGCGCTTGCGAAGGCGGCGTCGGACGACTTCGCCTTCGCCGCCTCTCACCCTGTGAACGAGATAGAGGGAGCCCGCGACGTAGGCGAAGCGTTCTGGCGCCCCCTTATCCACGCCTTTCCCGACCTTTGTCGCCGCACGGAGATTTTTCTCGGCGGAAGGTTCGACGGCCTTGCATGGGTGGCGGTCGGCGGGGTGTTTGCGGGCGTTTTCGCGCGCAACTGGCTGGGCCTGCCGGCGACCGGCAACCTCGCCTTCCTGCGCTTCAGTCAGTTTTTTTCGGTCGACGGCGATCGTCTGACGTCGTCGCGCCTTCTCCTCGACATCGTCGATCTCGCGCGCCAGGCGGGGGTAGACCTTGTCCCGCGCGGGCTCGGCGCCGAAATGCGCCCTCCGGCGCCGCAGGCGATGGACGGGCTCAGGATCGAGACGGGGCCCGACGCGCAAGGCGAAACAAGCCTCAAGCTGGTTGAAGCGATGATGGCCGGCCTCGGCGCCTATGACGGAGAACACCTTGAAGTCATGGACCAGGCGCGCTTCTGGCGGCCCGACATGATGTGGTACGGACCTTCCGGGATCGGCGCGGCTCGCGGGCTCTGCGGTTTTCAGGATCGTCATCAGCGCCCCTTTCTCGCATTCGTTCCGGACCGGGTCGGGGGCGATCACTTCGCGCGCTTCGGGGACGGACCTTTCGTCGCCTCGGGCGGCTGGCCGAGCATCCGCGCGACGACAAGCGGCGCGCCATGGATCTCCACGCCCCTGCCCGGAGGCGTTCCCGTCACGATGCGGGTGATGGATTTCTGGCGCAGGGAGGGCGATCTCCTGGCGGAGAACTGGGTGTTCATCGACATTCCCGACGTTTTTCGCCAGTGCGGCGTCGACGTGTTTGAAAACCTGAAAGCCTGAATGACGGGCGTTGCGCGCAGGAGGCGGCATGGGAAATTTCGGCGCGCTGAACTGGACGATCGTCGCGACCTATCTGGCCGCCAATCTTCTCCTCGGCTGGGTCCTCGGCAGGCGGATGGAGTCCGCCGCGGACTATCAGCTCGGCACGAAGATCACGCCCTGGTGGGCGATCGGCATTTCAGTCATTGCGACCTATGTCAGCGCGCTGTCGTTTCTCGGCGGTCCTGCCTGGGCCTATGGAGACGGGATGGCCGCGCTCGCGATTCACGTCAATTATCCTATCGTGATCTTCGTCGTGGTCGTGGTTTTTCTTCCCTTTTTCTACAATAGCGGCGTCGCCTCGATCTACGACTATCTGGAGCGGCGCTTCGGCGTCGCGTCGCGCTCGGTGATCTCGGCGCTTTTCCTCGTGACCCAGACGATCACGTCAGCGTCGATCCTGACCGCGACGGCGGTCGTGATCACTTTCGCGACGGGCCTCGACGTGCGCGCGAGCATCATTCTCATGACCCTCGTCGTGCTCGGCTACACAATGCTCGGCGGAATGAACGCCGTCATCTGGACCGACGTCCTGCAAGGCGTGATCCTGTTCATTGGCGCCGGGATCATTCTCTGGAGCGTGCTGCAGGCCACGGCGCCGTTGAGCAGCGCTCTGGCGACGCTCGACGCCGACGGCAAGATGAACCCGATCAACGCCGCGCTCGATTTTTCAGTCGCGCCGACGATCTGGGCGGGCGTTTTCGCCATGACGCTTTACCATATCACCGTTTATGGCGCGAACCAGATGATGGTCCAGCGCGCCCTCGCCGCACGCACGATCGGCGACGCGAAGAAGTCCTACCTGATGATGGGCTATGCGGCCTTCTTCATATACTTCATCTTCTTCTTCATCGGGGCGCTGCTCTATGTGCATTTCGACGGACGGCCGTTCGATCAGCCGAACGCGATCATTCTGACCTTCGCAGAGAGCCTCGCCATTCCCGGCCTTCTCGGGGTCCTCGCGGCCGCGGTTCTCTCCGCCTCGATGTCGAGCCTTTCTTCGGCGTTCAATTCGCTCGCAACCGTTTCGATCACGGATTTCTACCAGCGCTTTTTTAAACGCGACGGATCTGACGCGCACTTTCTTCTCGTGGCGCGCATGCTCACCATCGTCTGGGGGCTGGCCGCGATCCCGATCGCTTTCGCCTTCATCAACAGCGGCGGCTCCATCCTCGAACAACTGACGAGGGTGAGCTCATATTTCGTCGGCGCGAAGCTGGCGATGTTCTTTCTGGGCTTCTTTTCGAAGCACGCCTCCGAGCGCGGGCTTCTGATCGGCGTCGTTGCGGGCTTCGCCGCGCTCGTCGTCGTCGTGAACGGCGTGCCTGCGCTCGCGATCCCGTCCCTCGACGTCGCCTGGCCCTGGTACGTCGTCATCGGCGGCGCGGTGAACATCGCCGTTTCCTGGAGCGCGAGCGTTCTCATCGACGGTTTTCAGGAGGACTGGCATGAACAGACCGTGCCCGGACAACTGCGCCGGTTCCGCGACGAGGGTCTGGCGGAATGGCAGGACGGCTGGCGGCGCGCGCCCGGACGCGTGGACGCCGCCGCCTGGGGGCTGCCGGTCTTCTTTGCGGCGACGATCGCGTTCCTCGCTTATTTCGCCCGCTACGGCGCGGGCTGAAAGCTCGCCGCCTCGCCGGCCTACTCGTTCAGCGCGCCGGCGTAGAGGCTGTTTTTCGGCGCCTTGAAGAGGTTCATGACCATCGGCTCGAAGGCTTCGAGCGGCATCGTTTCGTAGTCGGGATCGAAAGCGTTCTGGTCGTATTTCTCGCAGAATTCCGCCGTATGTTCGAAATGCGGATGACCGCGGAACTGTTCGCGCATGTCGCGGTCCATCCCCAGATAGTGGAAGAAGTAATACCCCTGAAAAATGCCGTGATGGGCGACCATCCAGTGGTTCTGTTCCGAGACGAACGGTTTGAGAATCGCCGCTGCAATATCGGGGTGGTTGTAGGCGCCGAGCGTGTCGCCGATATCGTGCAACAGGGCGCATACGACATATTCCTCGTCGCGGCCGTCGCGGTGGGCGCGCGTCGCCGTCTGGAGGCTGTGGGTCAGGCGATCGACGGGAAACCCGCCGCAATCGCCGTCGAGAAGCCGCAGATGATCGAGGATCCGCGCGCCTCCCGAAGAGGCGAAGGGCCCGAATTCGGACGCGATAATCGCCCAGTCTTCTTGCGTTCCTTCCGTCATGGCGCG
>CAZBOC010000002.1:20432-35751 GCA_964493225.1 uncultured Caulobacterales bacterium
GTCGGCGCCCGTATTCCAGCTCTTCGGATTATAGGCGTAGTCCGGATCATCCTTGTAGCCGAAGGGCAGCTCCTGGGCCGGAATATAGACGAGGCCCGTCTGAGGACTGAGGGACATCGGATGCCAGTTGTGCGCGCCGAGGGGACCGGGCGTTTGAAGATAGGCTTCCTTGCCCGGCCAGCGCGCGCCTTCGATCTCCACCGGCCGGCCGGTCTCAAGGTCGACATGGCTCGCCCAGTTGATCGGCGCGAAGGGCTCGGCGGAGATCAGCGCGCCCGTCTCCCGGTCGATGACGTAGAAAAAGCCGTTCTTCGGCGCCTGCATGATGACTTTTCGCGTCGCGCCGTCGATCTCGAGATCGGCGAGGATCATGTGCTGGGTCGCGGTGAAATCCCACGTCTCGCCGGGCGTCGTCTGGTAATGCCAGACATAGTCGCCCGTATCGGGGCGAAGCGCGACGATTGAGGAGAGGAAGAGATTGTCGCCCTCGCCGTCGCTGCGCAGCTTGTGGTTCCAGGGCGAACCGTTGCCGACGCCGATATAGAGCAGATCAAGGTCCGGATCATAGGCCATGGAATCCCAGACCGTGCCGCCGCCGCCGGCCGCCCACCATTCCCCGTTCCAGGTTTCGGCCGCCATTTCCATGGCTGCATTTTCGAACCCGTCTTCGGGGTTTCCGGGTACGGTGTAAAACCGCCAGGCCATCTCGCCGGTCTCCGCGTCATAGGCGGAGATGTAACCGCGCACGCCAAGCTCCGCGCCGCCATTGCCGATGAGGACCTTGCCCTTGACGACCCGCGGGGCGCCGGTGATCGAATAGGGTTTGGTGAGATCAACCGTCTGGACGTCCCAGACTTTTTCACCCGTGGCGGCGTCGAGCGCGATCAGCCGTCCGTCGATCGTCCCGGTAAAGACCTTGTCGCCCCAGATCGCGACGCCGCGATTGACGACGTCGCAGCACATGACCGCCGCGCGCGACCGGTCGACCTGCGGGTCGAAGCGCCAGAGCGGCGCGCCGGTCCTGGCGTCGAGCGCATGGACGATGTTCCAGGTGCCGGTGACGTACATCACGCCGCCGTGGACGATCGGCGTCGCTTCGATCCCGCGGCTCGTCCCGAGGTCGAAGGACCAGGCGAGGCCGAGATCGGCGACCGTCTCCGTGTTGATTTCATCGAGCGGCGAAAAGCGCTCTTCGGCGTAGGTCCGCCCGTGGGTCAGCCATTCGCCGGGATCGGCCTTGATGATCGCCGCCTCGTCGACGGGGACGACAGCGTCGGCTCCGGTCGGCGGGCGCGCCGCGGTCGGTGAAACGCCGCCCGTCGGGTTAGAGGGTTCGGCCGCCGGCGATGAGGAGGTCGCGGCGTCGTCCGCGTCGGTCGCCGGACCGCCGCACGAGGCCGCAAGGGCGGCCGCCGCCGCCAAGCGCGCCATTCGAGAAAGAATAGTCATCGTCATTTCACCTCTCAGCGAGGGCTTCAAAGATCGGTCGGCCGTAAACGTCACAATGGCCCGACACGGGCGCAATCGCCAGACCCGACGACAGTCCAGTGTTGACGGGCGGCTCCCGGCCGAAGCTGAAAGGGGCCGCCGGTAAATGCGGCCCTCAGGCCACGGCTGACAGGCCGCCCCTAGGCGACAACGCGCAGCACGGTCTAGTATGGGCGACCGCGCGCGGTTCACTGGCGCGCCGATGTCGTTCCAGAGCTTTCGTCCATGCGCATCACCGCCTTGCTCCGCGATCCTCTCGTCCATTTTCTCGGCGCCGGTCTGATCCTTTTCGCCGCGCTCTCCGCCCTGCGCCCGCCAGAGCGAGACGACCGGATCGTTGTGGACCGGGAAGGCCTCCTCGCCTTCATCCAGTATCGCGCGCGGGCCTTTGAGCCGGAGGCCGCGGCGCGCCTGCTCGAGCAGATGCCCGCCGAAGAGCGCGCCCGCCTCGTTGCGGACTTTGTCAGGGAGGAGGCGCTTTTCCGCGAGGCCTCAAGCCTCGGGCTGGAGGACGGCGACTACGTCATTCGGCGGCGAATGGTCCAGAAGCTCGAATTCATGACCGAGGCCACGGTCGGTCCCCCGCCCCTGAGCGAGGACGCGGTTCGCGCCTACTTCGCGGCGAACCGCGCGGACTATGCAACGCCCGCCGGCGCGACCTTCACCCATGTCTTTCTCGCGCGCGACGGGCGGGCTGAAGACGCGCTCAAACAGGAGGCGGTGGAGACGCTCGTGCGGTTGCGCACGCAGGACGCCGGTTTCACCGACGCGCCGCTTTATGGCGAGCGGTTTTTGTACCACACGAACTATGTCGAGCGGACCTACGATTACGTGGAAAGCCATTTCGGCGCCGCAGCGACGGCCGCAATCTTTTCGAACGATACGCCTCTGGAGACATGGGTCGGACCGCTCCTGTCGGAGCACGGCGCCCACCTCGTCCTCGTCGCGGCCCGATTCCCGGAAAGCTCGCCCGCCTTCGAAGACGTCGAGGAACGGGTCCGCGAGGACGCCTTGATGGAGGAACGCGGCCGCCTTCAGGAGGCGTTGATCGACGCCATCGTCGCGGACTACGATATTGAGATGCGACTTGAACCCGACGCCGAAAAAGCGATTGCGCGCGCGCCATGATCCGCGTTTGGACCATAGCGGTCGCGATCGTCGTCGCGGCCCCTTTCTGGACTTCTGGCGCTGGCCCGGCGCGCGCCCACGACGCGCGGCCGCTTTTCATCCAGATCGAGGAGAGGGATGCGGGGGTCTACGCTCTCGCCTGGCGGGCGCCGCCTTCCGTCACCCGCGAGCAGGCGCCGCGCGTCGCGCTCGGGGGCTGCGCGCCGGTCTCCAAAAGTCGCCCGGAGACAGCTCGCCCCGGAGGCGCCGGCGCAGCGGTCTTCGACTGCTCGGCGCTCGAGGGGCCGCCGACGCTTGACATCGCCTACGGGCTCTACAACCCGTCGCTCTCGACCCTCGTGCGTCTCGCCTTCCTCGACGGACAATCGCAGTCGTCCAGCCTTCCACCAACCGTATCGCGCTGGACCCTGCCGGAAACGGCGGATTTTGCCAGCGTCGCGCGAAGCTATTTCGCAATCGGCGTCGACCATATCTGGGGCGGCCCCGACCATCTCCTCTTCCTCGCGGGACTGCTATTCATAGCCCGCACGCCCGCCCGCGTGCTCGTCACGGTCACCGGCTTCACCCTCGCACATTCGCTGACGATTTTCCTTGTCGCCCTCGACGTCCTGCGCGTCTCGGTCCCCGCCGTCGAAACCGTCATCGCGCTTTCCATCGTCGTCCTGGCCGCTGAAATCGCGCGCGGCGACCGGACCACCCTGGTCTGGCGCAAGCCCGTCGTCGCCTCCGCGGCCTTCGGCCTCGTCCACGGGGCCGGCTTCGCGTCGGCGCTCGCCGCCATCGGCCTTCCGCAAAGCGAGAAAATCGCGGCGCTCGCCTTTTTCAATATCGGCGTCGAAGCCGGTCAGGTCGCAGTCATCGCCGGCGTCTTCGCCGTTCTGGCGGCCCTGCGCCGCCTCAAAGCGGGCGCGTTTCTTGCGGCCCGCGCGCCGCGCCTGCGCGGGCGGCTGGGCGCGGGTTTCGCCTACGGCCTCGGTCTCGTTTCAGCCCTTTGGTTCGTCGAGCGACTTGCCGGCGCCCTTGCGTGAGATCCGGCTTCAGGAGGCTTTGCGCCACGCGCGCCGTCGTCTGTGGATCGTAGACGGATCTATCTCCAGGAGCTGGGCGGCCTTCTGAATGTTTCCGCCCGTCGCGTCGATCGCCCGCTCGATCGCCTGGCGCTCGACCGCCGCGAGGGGCGCCACATCCATCGCCGCCGGGACCGCTGACCGGGCCCCGGCAGGACCCGTCGCCTGCATCAGGCTTCGCGGCAGCATCCGGGCGGTGAGCGTTTCGCCGTCCTGCAGGACGACCGCGTTGCGGATGACGTTCTCCAGCTGACGCACATTGCCGGGCCAGGCATAGCCGCGCAGAACCGCGCTGGCCTCCTTCGTGATCGACTGAAACGACTTTCCCTCTTCTGCGGCGAAACGCTTCAGAAAAGCCTCCGCGAGGTCGACGACGTCGTCCACGCGCTCGCGAAGCGGGGGCATCTCGATCGGTATCACGTTCAGCCGGTAATAGAGATCCTCGCGCAGCGCGCCCTCCTCGATCGCCTGCAGAGGGGGCTTGTTCGTCGCGCATACGAAGCGAATATCAACCTCGCGCGCACTCGCCTCGCCGACCTTCTGGTAAGCGCCGAGCTGGACGAACCGCAGGAGTTTCGCCTGCAGCGCCAACGGCATTTCGCAAATCTCGTCGAGAAAGAGCGTGCCCCCGTCGGCGATCGCCGCGGCGCCTTCACGGTCCGCCGCCGCGCCGGTGAACGCCCCGGCGACATGGCCGAAAAGCTGGCTCTCCATCCGTTCCGACGGGATCGCGCCGCAATTGACGACGTGAAACGCGCGGTCCCGCCGGCGACTTTGTTCGTGTACGGCCCGCGCGGCGAGCTCCTTGCCGGTTCCGCTCTCGCCGGTGATGAAGACGCTGGCGTCGCTCGCCGCGACGCCCTCGATCGTGCGATGGATCGCCTGCATGACCCGCGATCGGCCGATGAGGCCGCCGGGCGCGGCGGAGCCCGCGGCTTGCGGGCCTTCAGCGACGACCTTGCGCAGCGTCGAGCGCTCCAGGACGTTTTCGACCGTCGCCACAAGGCGGGTGCGGTCGAACGGCTTGACGAGATAGTCTAGCGCCCCGGCGCGCATCGCCCGCACCGCGACAGGCAGAGAAGCGTTCGCGGTGACGACGACGACGGGCACGCTTGATGCGCGCGACTGCAGCGTCTCGAGGATCTCAAGGCCGTCTGCATCGGGAAGACCGAGATCAAGGAGGACGAGGTCGGGCCCCGCCTCGCCCAGCCGCTCGAGCGCCGCCGCCCCCGTCGCCGCGCATTCGGCTTCATAGCCGGCGCGAGTCAAAAAGCCCTCATAGGTCCGCGCCAGGGAGGGGCTGTCCTCCACGATCAGTATCGACCGGCTCATTGTGCGCTCCTGTAAAACGGGGTCTTGCAGATATCGGCCTGCGTCCGCGCGGCGAGGGCTTTGAGTTCGGCGAACGCAGCTCGCGCCGCGGCGACGTCGCCCGACCGTCCCGCCTCCTCCAACGCCGCGCCGGCGGCGGACAGGGGGCCGGCGTGGACATTCGCCGCCGCGCCCTTCAGCCCGTGGCCCTCCGCGCCCGCGGCGCGCGCGTCTTCGTCCGCTAGCGCGGCTTCCGCGCGGGCGAGGCGGCCCGCCAGCTCTTCTTCGAAGGCGCTTACTATGGCCGCGAAGAGATCCGGAAGATCGGAGAAATCCCGTCGGATCGCATCGCAATCGAAGAAGGCGCAGCGCGTCTCCGCGTCGACCGGGGGCGCGGGGCGAGACCGCGGACCATCGTCCTGTCGCGGTTTCGCCGAGAGGATGTTCTGTACGCCAAGCAACAGTTTCGAGCGCTCTATGGGTTTCGTCAAAAACGCATCCATTCCCGCCTCGAGGCAACGCCGCCTGTCCTCGCGCGAGGCGTTGGCCGTCAATGCGAGGATCGGCGCCGTGCGCGCCCAGCCGGGTTCGGCGCGCAATCGACGGGTCGCCTCGATGCCGTCCATGTCGGGCATGGAGACGTCCATGACGATGAGATCATAGGCCCGGCTTTCGGCCGCCTCGAGCACTTCGATCCCGTTGGTCACAACGTCGACACGCGCGCCGACGGCTGCGAGAAAGCCTTTGGCCACCAACGCGTTGGTCTGGCTGTCCTCTGCGAGCAGGATGCGCGCGTCGATCGTCATTTCCGGCGCGGTTTCGAAGCGGGGCGCCAGTTCGCAGGGCGACTTGCACGAGGGCTCGACCGGGATCTCGAACCAGAATGAAGAGCCGACGCCGGCGTCGCTTGCAAGACCGATATCGCCGCCAAGCTGGCGGACAAGTTCCCGACAGATGGCGAGCCCGAGCCCGGTCCCGCCGTGGCGTCGGTGCAACGACGGATCAACCTGGCTGAATTTTTCAAAGAGCCCCTTTTGATGCTCTTTCGCAATCCCGATGCCTGTATCCGCCACTTCATAGCGCAGGCGGTTCTTTTCGTAGCCGACGCTGACAATCACGGATCCTTCGTCAGTGAACTTCACCGCGTTGGAAACGAGATTGGCGAGTATCTGGCGGATCATCGCCTGGTCGCTGCGCACGACCGGGATTTCTCCGTCGACCTTGAGCTGCAGCTCGATCGATTTCTGCGCGGCCGTCGCCTCCGACAGATCCACAGCCTCACAGGCGGCGGCGACCGGATTGAAGTCGACGAATTCCTTCTCCATGCGCCCGGCTTCGATTTTGGCAAGATCGAGGACGTCGCTGATCAGGGTGAAGAGGTTCTGGCCCGACGCGTAGGCTGTCTTCAATAGCCGGCGCTGCTCATTGTCGAGCTCCGTGTCGGAGAGCAGCGTCAGAACGCCGAGAACGCCGTTGAGCGGCGTGCGGATTTCATGGCTCATGGCGGCGAGAAAATCCGACTTCGCGCGGCTCGCCGCCTCGGCTGCGTCCTTGGCGCCGCGAAGCTGGTCCTGGGCGCGCCGGCGCTCCGTAATGTCGCGGATATTGGCGGTGAAGAGGAGCCGGCCGCCCGCCCGCACCGGCAGCACGGTCAGTTCGACGGGGAACTCCTCCCCGTTTCGCTTGACGGCCTCGATTTCGACCCGCTTGCCGATAACCCTGATGGAGCCTTCGGAGAGATAGCGCCGCATGCCGGCTTCGTGGGCTTCACGATAACGCTCGGGGATGATCGCGTCGGCGATCTTGAGGCCCACCGCCTCGTCCTTCCGATAGCCGAACAGAAGCTCGGCGTTGGGATTGAATTCCTGAATCACGCCCTCATCGTCGGTGATGACGATGGCGTCGAGCGCGGCGTCTGTAATCGCCTGTCTGAGAGCGGTGTTTTCATGGAGTTCGAACTCGCGCCTGCGCGTTTCGGTCTGGTCGCGCAGAACGCCGATATGAACCGCGCCGCCGCCTCGCCGGGGAAGGACTGCGCGGGAAAGCGACACCGAGAGCGCTTCGCCGTCGATGCCGTTCAGGTGGAAATCGACGGCGATCTCGCCGCCCTCCACGGGGCGGGCGCGAAGACAGGCGAGAACGCGCGCGCGGTCTTCCTCGCGCACGGCGCGAAGGAACCGGGGCAGGGTCGGCGGACGATCCGCCCCCAGCGTTCTGTCGAGGATTTCCCGCAATCCCGCGGAGAGCGTAACGGGCCGGCGCGCGCCGACGTCGATGATGCAGCTGCCGAAGCGGCCGGACCGCTCGGCCAGCCGCACGACCGCCGCGGCGCAGCGCGAGGGCTGGCCTTCGTCGCGCCCGCCGCGATCGCTGTTCAATACCGGCTCTTGATGCTTCACGCCTAAAGATCTCTGAATCGCCGGCGCACACTATGACACTTCGGTTTATATTTCTCTTAAATATGGAAATAGGTATATTTTTCTTATGGTTAAAAACTTTAATTATGAGAGGGCATGGCTCCTGAGAGCAGGGTCAGGCCCATTTGATCGCGTAGCCGCCTTCGGAGGCGCGCACGACATAGCCGGGCCGCGTCGACAGAGCGACGCGTTCGCCTATGGATAATGGGTGGGCCGTCCTGATCAGGACGCCCGAGACGGAGACGTTGACCACCTCAGCTTCGAATTCGCGGCCCCCGGCGTCGAAACCCCAGAGCTTTGCGATATCGCCGTAAAAGCGCGCCTCTTCACGCCGGTCCGGGACCAGCCGTCTGTCTGTCCCGCGCGCCGCATGGGGCATGCTTCGAAAATGATCGCTCACGGCCTGGTTGAGGGCGTCGATCTCATCGGGAAACAGCCGGTACCGGATCGCAAAGCCCGACGGGAACGTCCTGACGACGACGCCCTTGAACACGCCGAGCTTTCCGGGCCGACACTGCGCGATCGCGCCCCGTTCGACCGGCGCGTCGGTCAGGATCCTGAGGCCTGTTTCCGAGATGTCGCGAAGCAGGCCTTCGCCGACGACGCTTTCGTTTATCGTGAACGCTGCTTGCACTGACAAATACCGCCGCAACGCGCTGCGACGCTCGCCGCGCCGCCGCGAAGGGATCGGGATCAGGCTTGACGGGGCGGCGAGAAGGTCCGCGGCGCCGTCTTCTGCGGAACGCCCAGTTTCATCCGACCTCTTCAGATCGCCGGCTCGTTTCATAAACCCCCCCTCGAGCGTTGCGCGCGCCGCGAGTTATCTCGCATCTTGGCTACCTATGATTGCAATACTCTGTATTGCTTTGAATGGGCCTAAAGCGATCGGTAGAATTGTCGGGATGACGCGGGCGCCGCGCGGCGAACCCGCCTTCGCAAAGCATGGCGTAAAGCATGGCGCAACGGCGAGGGCCGCCCCGCGACGCCCGGTTCGCGAACCGGAAGATCTCGTCGGCGCCATAGAGATCGGCGAGTTCTTCCGGCGTGATCGGATCATCCGGCGTCAGACAAACACGCTCGAAGGAACCGAGCCCGGCTGAAGGCGTGTGCGAGGCGCTCGCCTTCCTGAACGCCGACGGCGATCCCCTGATGACGTCAACGCCAGACCGCGAAGTTCGAGGACATGTCGCGAAACGCTTGGGCGCGGCGCATCCAGCCGACGCGCGCGCAAGGCGCATTGGGCATTGAAGGCGCTATTTTTCAGCGCGCGCGGCGAGGCGCAGGACCCGGCGGGCGGCGGCGAGGATCGGTTTTTCGACGAGGCGTCCTTCGTGCAGCATGACGCCCTTCGAGGACTCATAGGCGGCGAGCGTATCCTCGGCCGCCGCGACTTCCTCCGGGCTCGGCGTAAACACGTCGTTGATCGGGCCAACCTGCGTCGGATGAATGCAGGCGCGGCCGGTAAAGCCCATCGCCTTCACCCGCCGCGTCTCCGCGACCATGCCCTCGACATCCCGCAGGTCGAGCGGCGGGACGTCCATCGCGTCGCAACCCGAAATCCCGGCGGCGGCGGCGATCGATGCGCGCGCCAGCAAGAGCGCGTCCCAGCCCATGTCCGAACCAATCGATGCGGAGAAATCCGCGCCGCCGAACATGACGCCGCCCCCTTCCCCGATCGCTGCGCAGAGGACCGATATTTCGGCGAGCGCTTCGGGCGTTTCCATCAGCGCCCAGACGGACGCGTCCGTTCCTTCAACGAGCCGCCGCAACTGCGCGACCTCATGGGCGGTCCGCGCCTTGGGCAGGAGAACGAACGCCGGGCGCGCGCCGCCTTCAACGAGCGCGACAACGTCTTTGAGACCGTTGAGACCGCCGAGGGAGTTCACCCGGACCCCAATGTCCGCGCCCGCGGGCGGTGTCTTCAAAAAGTCGAACGCCGCCGCCCGCGCGGCGGCCTTGTTGCCTTCGGCGACGGCGTCCTCAAGGTCGATACAGACGGCGTCGGGCCCCGCGTCCATCGCTTTCTGAAATCGGTCGGGCCTCGCGCCGGGTACGAACAAAAGGGAACGATACGCCATGACTGCACTCCGGATTGAAGGGGACCCCTTGTTCGGAACGCGGGTCAGAATAGAAGGTCCGCGAGCTCTTTGCGATGGTGGGCGGCGTCGCCAAACAGCGCGGCGTGCCAGATCGCGCGGCGGCGATAGAGTTGCGCGTCGCAGTCATAGGTGAAGCCGAAGCCGCCATGGAACTGGATCGCCCGATCGGCGGCGTAGGAGAGCGCGCCGTCGGCCGTCGCGCGGGCCATCCGCGTCGCGATTTCGCCCGCGCCCTGATCATTGAAACAGTGGGCCGCCGCGTAAAGATGCGAGCGCGCCTGCTCATGCATCACGAAGGCGTCAACGATCGGGTGTTTGAGCGCCTGATAAGACCCGATCAGCTTGCCGAACTGTTTGCGCGTCTTGAGGTAGTCGACCGTGTAGTCAATCACGGCGATCGCGGCGCCGCAGCACTCGGCCGCCGAAAGAAGGTTCGCCGCGAGAGAAAGATGTTTCAGCGCCGCGTCCGCGCGCGTCCGGTCCAGCAGCGCCGAGGCCGGAACGACAAGGCCTTCAAGGCGCAAAGCGTAAGAGCGCTTTGTCTCGTCGATGACGGTCTCGCGCCGCAACGCGCCTTCAAACGCGGTCGATCTTTCGATCGCGAACAGCGCGGGCGCGCCGTCCAGACGCGCCGTGACGATGATCAGGTTCGCTACCGCGGCGTCGGCGACGAGCCGCTTCTCCCCGGTAAGACGATAGCCGTCCGCATCGGCGACCGCCTCGGCCCGGGCCCTTGAAAGATCCCAGTCGCCGTCCTCCTCCATGAAGGCGACCGTCGCCGGCGCGCCGCCTGCGATCTTCGGCAGGTAATTTCGTTTCTGCTCCTCAGAACCCGCCGCGATGAGCACCTGCGCGGCGAGCGTCGACGAGACGAACGGCGTCGCCATCATCGCGCGGCCCATCTGTTCGACGAGCGGCGCAACTTCGGCCAGGCCCAATCCGACGCCGCCATATGGCTCCGGAATCGCGACGCCGAGCCAGCCGAGCTCCGTGATTTCGCGCCAGACCTGCGGGTCGTAACCCGCCTCGCTTTCGATCAGCGCCCGGACCTTATCCATCGGAGATTTCTCGCGGCAGAACGCCGCTGCGACGTTCAGGAGATCAGCCTGTTCCTCGGATAGCCCGACGCGCCCGAAGTCCGGCGCCGTCGTCTCCAGGTTAATGGCCGTCGGTGAGCGCTCCACGGTACGTCCTCAGCTTTTGGAGAGTCCGAGCACATGCTCGCCAATGATGTTGCGCTGGATCTGAGACGTCCCGCCGCCAATCGTTGCGGAGAACGCGTTGAGATAGCCCCGGGCCCACAGACCGTCGTCGACGGCGTTTCCATCGCCGACATAATAGGCGCCCTTCGCGCCGAGCATCGCCATGGCGAATTCCTGAGCGCGGCGCGCGAACTCCGTGCTCATCAGTTTGCTGGAGAGCGGCAGCGCCATGGGGCGTTCCTCGACCAGCGGTTCAAGTCGCGCCCGCTCGGCGCAGAGTTTCAGGCTCTGGGCCTCGATCAGGAAATCGACGAGACGGTCGCGCATGACGGGATCGTCAAGGACCGGCGCCCCGTCGCGGCGCGCGCGCCGCGCGAGATCGGCGATCTGGAAAGCATCGAAAGGCGTGATGACGTAGCCGCCCGCCTGACCGCCGCGCGCGCCGCGCTCATATTCGAGAAGGCGCATGGCGATCTTCCATCCGTCGCCCTCCTCGCCCATCAGTCCAGAAGCCGGGATGCGCGCATCGGTGAAGAAGGTCTGCGTGAAGCCGTACTCACCCGTCAGCTTGCGGATCGGCGTCGTCCCGACCCCGGCGACCGTCATCGGCGCGAGGAAAAAGGAAAGACCGGCGTATTTGTTCGGCGCGTCCGGATCGGTGCGGGCGAGAAGGATCATGTATTTCGCGTAATTGCCGAGCGTCGTCCAGATCTTCGATCCGTTGACGACGTAGTCGTCGCCGTCGCGCACGGCCTTCGTCTGGGCGGCGCCGAGATCGGAGCCGTGCTCCGGCTCGGAGAAGCCCTGGCACCAGATGTCCTCGGCCGAGAGAATACCTTTCAGGTAGGCCCGCTTGTCTTCTTCCGTCCCCGTATCAATAAGCAGAGGGCCCGTCCAATTCAGCCCGATGGCGTTCAACATGATCGGCGCGCCGTGGCGGCGCATGGCGGCCGTGGCCGCGCGTTGGAACGCAGGGTCGAGCCCGCCGCCGCCATACTCCTTGGGCCAGGCGGCGCCGAGATAGCCGGCCTCGTAGACTTTCCGCTGCCAGTCCCTGAGGAACTCGAACTGCCGGTCGGTTCCCACCTCCATGAAGGTCAGGGGCAGCATGAAACCGGGATCGCGATCGACGTTTTCGCTGAACCACGCGTCGGCGGCGTCAGCGAATTCCTCGAGCTCCTTTTGGTCGACGCTGGTCATGATCGGGCCTCCACCGCTTCACCAAGCGCGGCGTGCTGGCGGCGACGAAACCCGCTCGCGCGCCGACTGAACCCGTCGCTTGACTCTGTTGATCGTCAATCTACTCATTCGCTGAAGCGGTACTGTAATCGTTAAGGCCGCGCAACATTGCGGCGCCGTTGACGCGCTGTTCCGCAAACAGGTCGCGGGCGGCTGGCGGGCGGTTGGCAAGTGACGCGCCCGTATCGCCGCGCGGAGCCCCGTATCGCCGCGCGGAGCGACGTGCGTCGCGTCGGGGGCGGCGGCGGCGATGGCGGGGCCGAAGCCAGCGGCGGAGCGCGGCGACATACCGCGAACGGACGAACGGCGTGCGCGCCGGAAAGGGTCGACAGGTCGGCCGGCGGGTTCGAATGCGTGACGGAACTTTGAGGATCGGCGGGGCGAGCGGCTTCTGGGGCGACAGCGCCGTCGCCACGCCCCAGCTTCTCGGTGCGGGCCGCCTTGATTACATTGTTTATGACTATCTCGCTGAGATCACGATGTCTATTCTGGCGCGCGCCCGCGCGAGGGACCCGTCGACGGGTTATGCGACGGACTTCATATCCCTCGTTCTGAAGCCGAACCTCGCCGAAATCGCGAAACAGGGCGTGCGGATCATCGCCAACGCCGGCGGGCTTAACCCCGCAGCGTGCGCCGCCGCTGCGCGCGCGCTCGTCGCCGAGGCGGGGCTCGGGCTGAAGGTCGCCGTCGTGACGGGCGACGACCTGACCCCGCGCGCGGAGGAAATCGCAGCGCGGGCCCCGCGCGAGATGTTCACGGGCGCGCCGTTCCCCGCCCCCCCCTCGCTCGCCAGCAAAAACGCCAATCTCGGCGCCTTCCCGATCGCCCGCGCGCTCGCCATGGGCGCCGACGTCGTGATCACCGGACGCTGCGTCGACAGCGCGGTCACGCTCGCACCCTGCATCCACGAATTCGGCTGGGGCCCCGAGGACCATGATCTCCTGGCGAGCGGCAGCCTCGCCGGGCACGTCATCGAATGCGGCCCGCAAGCGACGGGCGGAAACTTCACGGACTGGCGGGACGTCGGCGACATCGCCCGCATTGGCTATCCGATCGCGGAAATTTCCGCCGACGGCTCCTTCGTGGTGACGAAGCCGGACGGAACTGCGGGTCTCGTCAGTGTCGGGACGGTTTCCGAGCAGCTGCTTTACGAAATCGGCGATCCGCAAGCCTATATCCTGCCGGACGTCGTCTGCGACCTCTCCGGGGTGACGATAACGCAGGCGGGAGCGGACCGCGTCGCGGTCTCTCCGGCGAAAGGCCGCCCCGCGCCCGACGCATACAAAACCTGCGCGACCTATCGCGACGGCTACCGCACCGGTCTCACCGCGACGTTCTACGGCCTTGAGGCGCACGCCAAGGCCCGCGCCTTCTGCGATGCGGTCTTCGCGCGAGCGCGCGCCACGCTGCGCCGCCTGAACGTCGGCGACTTCACCGAAACGAGCGTTGAGATGCTCGGCGCGGAGAGCCAGTTCGGCGCCGCCGCAACGGCCTACGGCCCGCGGGAGGTCGTTGCGAAGATCGCCGTCAAGCATGCCGAGGAGATCGCGGGGGCCGTTTTCCTGAAGGAGCTTTCCGGCCTCGGCCTCGCGACGCCGCCGGGGCTTTCGGGATTTCAGGGATCGCGGGCGAAGCCCTCCCCGCTCGTGCGTCTCTTCTCCTATCTGACGCCGAAGGCGGAGATCGATATCGCGGTCGAGCTCGACGGCGCGGCGGAGACGGTCAGGGACGCGCCCGGCGCCCAATTCGACGCCGCGGCGATAGAACGGGCCGCGCCGCCTCCCGCGCCGGAAGCCGGGCCCACGACCGACGTGCCTCTGATCCGACTCGCCTGGGGCCGTTCCGGCGACAAGGGCGACAAGGCCAATATCGGGATCTTCGCCCGCAAACCGGAGCATCTCCCCCACATCTGGGCCGCGCTCGACGAAGCCGCCGTCGCGGAGGCGTTCGCCCATTTCATCGAGGGCGGCGCCGACCCGGCGCGCGTCGAGCGGTACGTCCTGCCCGGATCGAACGCGGTGAATTTCCTGATCGACCGCGTCCTCGGGGGCGGCGGCGTCGCCTCGCTGCGCAACGATCCCCAGGGCAAGGGCTACGCGCAGGTCCTTCTCTCCCGGACCATCCCCGTCCCCGTCGACCTCGCAAGGACGCTCGCGTGACTGTCTTCCGAACCAGGATCAATCCGCAGTCGGACCTCTTCAGGCAAAATCATGCGGAGATGTCGGCGCTTGTCGCAAAGCTCAATGAGTTGAACGCCCGCGCGCCGGCGATGTCGGCGCAGCGCAAGGAGCGCTTTGAGGCGCGCGGACAGCTCCTGCCCCGCGAACGCCTGGCGCGCCTGCTTGATTCGGGCATGCCCTATTTCGAGATCGGCAATCTCGCGGGCTACCTCCTCGACACGAAAGACGAGGAAAAATCCGTACCCGGCTCGACGATCATGTCCGGCATCGGGTTCATCGCCGGCGCCCGCTGCGCGATCGTCAACGACGACAGCGGCATCAAGGCCGGCGCCATGACCACAGCGGGCGGCTATCGCCTGCGTCGCGCGCAGGAAATCGCCCTCGCGGAGAAGCTGCCCTTCGTTCACCTTGTCGAAAGCGCGGGCGGGGACCTCATCAACTACACCGTAGAAGGATTTCTGGAAGGCGGGAGTCTTTTCGCCAATCTCGCCCGCCTCAGCCGGGCGGGCCTGCCGGTGATCGCGATTCTGCTCGGATCGTCGACGGCCGGCGGGGCCTACATGCCGGGGCTTTCCGACTACGTCGTCGCCGTCAAGGGCCGCGGCAAGGCGTTCCTCGCCGGACCGCCGCTCCTCAAGGCCGCAACCGGCGAGATCGCGACGGATGAAGAACTCGGCGGCGCTGAAATGCACAGCGCCGTCTCGGGTCTCGCCGAATACCTCGCCGAAGACGACGGCGAGGCGGTGCTGATCGCGCGCGAAATCGTCGCGCGGCTCGGCTGGAACCATCCGAGCCCGCCGGCTGCGATCCGGTCCTTCCGTGAGCCGATCTATGATCCGGACGAGATCCTCGGCGTCGTCCCGGTCGATTATCGCAAACCCTATGACGTGCGCGAAGTGATCGCGCGGATCGTCGACGGCTCCGACTTCCACGATTTCAAACCGCGCTACGGCGTCTCCACGGTTTGCGTCCACGCGGACGTCTACGGCCAGCCTTGCGGGCTGATCGGCAATAACGGGCCCATCGACCCAGACGGCGCGACGAAGGCGACCCAGTTCATGCAGCTCTGCGACCAGTCCCAGACGCCGCTTGTTTTTCTGCTGAACACGACCGGCTATCTCGTCGGCAAGAACTATGAACAGGGCGGCATGATCAAGCACGGATCGAAGATGATCCAGGCCGTGACGA
>CAZBOC010000003.1:0-29710 GCA_964493225.1 uncultured Caulobacterales bacterium
CGGTGGCGCCCCCGCCCGCGTCGCGCAGCGCCGCGAGGTCGTCGGTCGTGATGGGAAGCCTCTCCAGGGGCTGTTTCGGCCCCGCCGATCCTGCATTGTTGACGATGACGTCGAGCCGGCCCGCGCGCTCGATGATCGCGTCGACGCCGGCGCGCACGTCGTCAGGGACGCCGCCGTCCATGACGATGGAAAAGGCGCGGTCGCTATCGACGCCGGTGTCCGCGAGCGCCGCCTCGCGGGCCTCCTCCAGCCGGTTGGCCGAACGTCCGCTCAGCGCGACAGTCGCGCCTTCGAGGAGGTAGCGGCGAACGATGTCGCCGCCGAGATTGCCGGCGGCGCCCGTCACGAGGGCGACTTTGCCGGCGAGCCTTCCGCTCGGCGTCTTGAGTGACGTCATGGTTCTGTCTTCTCCCTCGATGCTTATCGGTATGCTGACTGATTAGGGCTCGCGCGTCGCTGACCAGGCTTCGAAGAGTTCGTCGCGTGATTTCAGCCCGAGCTGGGGCAGGGCGTGATTGACGACATAGGTCGCGCCGGCATGGCTGTTGTCCCACATGGACTGATGCGCTTCGGGCAGTTCGTCCCAGGGAACCACGGTGGGCGGCGTCGGGGCGAGCACGCCTGCGGCGACGAGGTCGTGCATCTGCGCGGCCTCATGGGCGTTGCACAGATGCGTGCCGCGGATTTCCGCCGACGGCATGATGATGCGTCGCTGACGGGTCCAGACCTGCGGCGCGTAAAAGCTGTAGCGCCGGCCCTTCATGGCCTCGCAATAGACGACGACGCCCGTGTATGGTTTGACCAGCGCGCTGGAGACGCCGAGAGTGTCGATCGCCGCGCGCTCGAAAACGAGGTCGGGCGCGCCGCGCGGATTGTCCGGCGCGCGCAGGATCTTTCCGACCGCGCCGCCGAAGGGTTTCATCGTACGTTCCTGAAAGTCGCGCACCGCGCGCTTGAAGGCTTCGGTGTCGGCCTTCGCATCCGGCAGGCGGGGCATCGCGGTCGGCCAGTCGAATTCATCGCCAAGCCGGCGTTTGAGGGACTCAATCGAGACGACGCCGGCGACGGCGTCTTCGAAACCGAGCGAGAGGACGAAATCGCGTTGTCCGTCGGTTGACGTCGCAACGACCGCGCTTGCGCCGAACGCGCGGATCTCCTCAAGGATCCTCAGCCCCGTATCGTCCGCAAGGGCCGTCGAGTCAGGGCCGTAAAAGACGAGCACGGACTGATCGCCGCGAAGCCCCGCGCGCGCCAGCATTTCGCCGGGCGCGGCCGAGCCTTCCTTGCCCATGAAAGTGAAATGATAGCCTGACGAGGCCCCGTAGAAGGCGAGCACGCCGCCCTCGCCCAGGAGCTGAAACGATCTTGGAAACGCCGTCTCGCCGGCGTGCGAGACCGCGAAATCGGCGAGTCTCCCCTCGTTTTCCGCGCGGAAAGCGTCGAGGAGCGGCGCGCCGGCGGCCTCCCATCGCCTCGCCGCGTCGGCGTCTTCCGGTACGGCCGTAAATATGTCGGCGAAATCGGGCGCCTTGCGGTTCAGCGCGCACACGGCGCCGGCTTCCCGGATGGTGCGCGCGCGGTCGTCACTGGAGACGAGCCCTGTCGCGTGGAGGCCGGAGGCGATGGAGGATTTCAGCGCGTCGAAGCCGGTGCCCGTGGCGGCGCCCTCGACGAAGATCCTTTTCCCAGCACGGATCTTCAGCGTCGTGAACAACGCGCGCACGACCGTGCCGAGATTGAGGGTGAAGGCGCCCGCCTGCTCGAGCGTCAGGTCGGCCCGGACATGGTGCAGTTGCGGCGCCTGACAGACGAGGAACTGCGCGTGCGAGCCCGTCGGCGTCTCGTAGCCCTGGATCGAGAAGTCGGCGAACATCGGATCGAGCCCGACGGTCGGCGACAACAGGTCGTTCGTACCTGAATAGATGGCGACGAGATCGCCGACCTTCAGCCGGCCCTCGCGCCGCGCTTCTTCGCCGAGGGCGGCGACGAGGGCGACGCCCCCCGAACCGGTCGTCTGGATGTCCTCCTCGTGGCTGTCGAAGGAGGAGACCGGTATCCCGGTGATCGCCCAGATGTCGTTGAAGTTGACCTCCGAGGCGAGAACATAGACCAGCGCCTCATTGGGGCCTGGCGGGGCGACCGGCGCGATGAGTTCGCTCTCGGCTTCACGCGGCGGGCCGAAGCGCGGCTCTCCGGTCTGCGGATCGCGATAGACGCCGTGGGCGAATTGCAGCCGCGGGGTTGGCGTGACTCCCGGAAAGAAGGGCGCGCCGAGCGGCAAAAGGTCGCCTGATTTCACAAGGTCGGCGACCTCGGCTTCGCGTTCGTCGGCGAGCGCGACGCCGTCCCGGCGAACGGGCAGGGGCCTCGCCTGTTTCTCCATGAATTCCCGGATGCCGGTCTTGCCGCCTTCGGGGTCGATCACGGCCTCGGCGAAGACGGACGCCTCTCGGTCAAGACCCGCCTCCAGCCCGTTCAGCCAGCCGGCGCGCACCGCCTCAAGGCAGCGATCGTAGGCCTTTGCGCGGCCCGCCCACGCGCACTGACGGGCGATCATCGTCAGGTGATCGTCGGCGAGCGCGGCGTCGAGATCGATTTCGCCGCCTGATCGCCACGCCGCGTTCTGCGACCGGCGGCGCTCGAACGCCTCGGCCAGCGCGCCGCCGCCTTGCGCGAAGTCGCGCACGAGCGCATGGGCGCGCGCGAGGACGTCTTCGGCGCCGCCGGCGACCTCGTCGACGAGCCCCTTGTCGAGCGCCGTGCGCGCATCGACGGAGCGTCCGCCGAGAAGGAGTTCGAGAGCGTCGACAAGGCCTTGTCTCCCGCCCGCGTCAGCGAGAAGGCGCGGCAGCCGCTGCGTGCCGCCGTATCCCGGCAACAGGCGCAGGCGAATTTCCGGCTGGCCGAAGCGCGCGAAGGGCTCGGCGACCCGATAATGGCAGGCGAGGGCGAATTCCATTCCGCCGCCGAGGGCCACGCCGCCGATGGCCGCGAGGCAAGGCTTGTCCATGGCCTCGATGCGCCGGAAGGCGAGATGAGCGTTGTTGGGAAGGGCCTTCGCCTCGGAGAGCGTATTAATCTCCTCAAGGAACTGACGAATGTCAGCCCCGGCGACGAAGACGCCGGCGCGCTTGCCGGTGAAGACGATCGCGGCGACGTCTTCGCGTCGCTCGAGGTGGTCGACGATCGTGTTGAGCTCGTCTAGGGCGCGTTCGTTCAGCGCGTTGACCGGCGGATTGTCGACGAAAACCGTCGCAACCTTTCCGCCTTGGCCTATCTCATTGTACTGAATTTCAAAGTAGCGATAGCGCTCGAAGATCTTTTGCGCCTCGGACGCTGATTGGCGCCGCCGCCAGGCGTCGACCGCCGCGCGTATCTGGTCGAGCGATTCCGGGTTCTTCAATGTCGTCGCGTCGCCGACGGGCGCGTCCTCGACGATCGCGCGCACCATGCGCCGCATATACTTCCCGCTGCGCGTTTCCGGGAAGGCCGGCGTTTCGATGAAATCGCCTGGTATGGCGAGGCTGCCTTTTTCGGATCTGACGAGATCGGAAAGGCGGCGCCGGTCTTCGGCGGTGATGCTGCGCCCCGGCGTCGGGGTGATGAAGGCCAGGGGCGTCAGGCCCTTCTCGCGGTGCGGCGCGCCGACCACGATGACGTTGCCGACCGGCGAGGTTTGCGGATTGTTCGCCTTGTCGCGCAGGATCGCGCCCTCGATTTCCTCGGTGCCGAGACGGTGGCCGGAGACGTTGATCACGTCGTCGCTGCGGCCGTGGATCGAGATCGAGCCGTCCGGGTGGGGCATGCCGAAATCGCCCTGCGTGTAGGCCCAGACGCCGCGCCAGCGCCGCCAGTAGGTGTCCGCATAGCGTTCGCCGTCGCCTTTCCAGGCCGCGGGAGGGCGCCCGTTCTCGATACGGAAATTCTCAACGTCTCCCCAGACGGTCCGCGCCAGATAGGGGTAGGGCGCAGTGACGACGATCTCGCCCTTCTCTCCGAAGCGCGCGGAGCGGTGCGCCGCCCCGTCCTCGCCTGGCCGCGCGAAGAGGACGGGCGGCGGGGCCTCCTGTTCGCCGTCGCCGCCGGGCGGGTCGCCCGCCTCGAGCCAGATGTCGCCGAGAACCCAGGGCAGTGGATAGGCGTGGGCGTTCGCGGTCAGCGGGAACTCGTCATTGCCGTAGAAATGGGTCCAGACGATCCCGCCATGCTCAGTCGCCCAGTAGGAGTTCATGTAGAACGGGGTGACTTCCGCCATGCCGAATTCCTGGACGGCGGGCGAGGTCGGCTCGGCGCAGAACGTGGCCGCGCGCAGCGAGGAAAGATCGTACTTGCGCACGTCGGCGACGCTTTCCGGGTTCTGCATGACCGATTTCAGGAATGTGACGCCCGCCTTGAAAATCTTCACGTCGTAGCGCTCGATGATCGACGCAAAGCGACCCGCATGGGGGTAGACGGGCGCGCCCTCGGCGATGACGGTCGTTGCGCGCGTCGTCAGCGGGGCGGATATCAGATAGCTCTGGCCCGTGATCCAGCCCGGATCCGCGACGACGTAAACAACGTCGCCCGGCTCGGTTCCGAAGACGATCGGCATCGTGGCGGCGACGCCGGCGGTGTAGCCGCCCTGGACGTGGACGACGCCCTTGGGCTTGCCGGTCGAGCCCGAGGTGTAAATCACGAACATCGGGCATTCGGCGTCGAGCGGCGTCGGCGGCGCGCTCGCCCAGATCGCGCGGACGAAAGCCGCGTCCGGCAGTTCGAGGAGGCCTTCTTCATCCTTGACGTCGAAGCCGGCCGCCCGCGCGGCCTCGAGAATTTCCTCGAGCGCCCCGTTCTTGAGCTCATGCGCCCAACGATCGCGTTCTTCGCGCCAGAGCATGTCGGGCTGGGCCGCGTGGCGTTCGACGATGACCGTGTCGACCCGCGCGGGCGAATTCACCAGCGCCTCGGCGATGCGCGCGCGCACGCCCGCAGCCCGGTCCGCGGGCATGTTGAGGTCGGCGAGGGCCCGGCCGACCCCGCGCATGACGTCGCTTCTCTCGACGGTTGTCTCGCCCTTCAGAGAGCGGTCCACGGCCGCGAGGATCGCCCCGGCCTCGCGCTCGTCAAGGGACAGAAGCTCCAGGGCCTGCGCCACGAGCGCCCTCGCGGCGTCGGCCCCGACGAAGTTGTCCAGGGCGGGGTCGGTGAAGGCCGTTTTGAACGGGATGACCTGCGAATTCCGGTGGCCGCCGTCGGCAGTCACGACGATACGGGCCCCGAAATCATGGATCCGGTCGCTCAGCGTCTTGTCGCTGAAGCCGCCGAAAACCGGGGTGTAGAGGACGCCTAGACGCTTGGCGGCCTCGATCCAGTAAATCTGCTGGGGGATGTTCGGCATGTTGACGGCGACGCGGTCGCCCGCCCTGAGCCCCAGTCGTTTCAGAACGACGGCGCATTTGGCCGTCTCCAGCAAAAGCGCTTTTCGCGAAACCGTGTAGTTCTCGACGGGCCCGCCGCGCGCGTTGTTGAGGGAGCCGTCCCAGCGGTCGCCCTCGAAAATCAGCGCGGCCTCATCGCCGTGACCGGAAAGGACATGCCGGTCGACTTCATTGAAGCAGGCGTTCGTCAGCCCGCCGTCGAACCACTTGAAGAAAGGCGGATCGTCGCTGACGAAATCGCGCCGCCAGGGTTTGAAGCCTTCGGGGAGCCGGGGGGCGACGGGCTCCAGCGTTTTCGCGTCCCAGCCCCGCCAGCCGCCGTCCTCTTCACTGAAGGTCAGCCACGCGCCGTTTTCCCCGGCGGACGGCGCCAGCCAGTGGATTGTCCGCGCAGCGATAGCCGCGTGCAACGCGCCGGGGTCGGCCGCGCATGCCTCCCGCATCGCGCGCCAGTCCGCCCGAGTCCCGATCCGATCGAAATTTCCGATGTGCCTCTCCCAGTCGTCGCTTGATAGTGCGGCCCAGCCGTTAACAATAGCCGAACCGTCCACATGTTGTCAGCCTGTCGTTCAAAATTGCTGTTTCAGCTCCAAGTCAATGGCGAAGCCGAGCGCGGGGCCCAGGCGCAGGACCCAGGCGCAGGACCCAGGCGCGGGGCTTAGGCGCGGGGCCGGCGAAGCGCGGCGTCCTTCAAGGGCTTCAGCCTCGGGACCCTCTTTCAAGGACGCCGGTGCGTGAACAGTTTTTTAGAACGAAGCGTTCTGAACAATATATTTTATAGAATTCCGTCGCTGCGCTAGCAATGAACGCCGGTCGCAAACGGAACAGCACATGACGACAGTTTTGAGGGTTGTCGACGGCGGTCGCACCGAGCCCCGACGCAAGCAGGCCACGATCACGTGCTGCGGCGACGAGATCGCCGGCGAGGCCCTTTGCGGGCTTCTCGACGGCGCCGGCGCCGCCCCCGGCGTCGAGTTCAATCTTGTCCGCGCCCCGGCCGCGCCGGGGCGGAAGAGCGGCGCGCGGGAAGCGGCGGTCTTCGACGTCGCCTTTCAACACCCCCGCGACAGGTCCGATGCCGCGGGCGACGATCCGGACGACGCCTCTTCGGCCCGCCCCGCGGCGACCTGGTCGACGGCGGTCGTCGGTATGAAGGGTCTCGCACGGACCATGTCGCCTTCGTTGAACTTCCGGATCGTCGCGGCGTCCGCCATGAACGCGGCTGCGCTGGCGGAACCGGTCGCCCTGGCGAAAGCGGAGAACCGAACGCGCGCCGCCGTCGTGATTGGCGACGGCGCAGAGGCCGCCGCCGCGCGAGCATACCGGGATCTGCGGCCGGTTTTCGGGGGGAATATCCGGATTGATGGGATCGCCGCGGCGGAGGCGGCGCTGCAGGTCGCGCGCGACGCTTTCGCCGGCGATCTTCTGGTCGCGCCCCCGCGAGACGCTGAAACGATCAGCGCCGTCGCCCATCATCTCGCCGGCGACTGCTGGCTTGCGGCGAGAACCTGGTTCACGGGCTCGCATGTCCGCACGGCGGCGGGGTTCGCTGTCGGGGCGGGCCGATCGCGCGCAGGCTCCGTGGAAGCAGCCATCGCGGCCGGCGCGGATTTTCTGGCCGCTCTGGAATTCTTCGAAGCGGCGGCGAGGTTGCGCGACGCCCTGATGAAGACGCTTGAGGACAATCTCCACACTGAGGCCGCCCCGTTGATCGCGCCTTACACGCGCGCACTGAACGCGTACGATTTCATTCGCGCCGTACACGAAAGATTGGGTGAAAAGCCGGTTAGGTTCCCGGCGACAAGCTACGGTTCTCACGCCCATTCGCGTCGCCGAGACGGCGGCGCCGGCCGTTTGCGGCTCGCTCATTCGGCGTGACGGTCAGGCGAACGCGTCCCGCCACAGGCGCTTTGCATCCTCGCCCTGGCTCGGGGAGACTTCTTCATAGCGGTCGACGACGAAATCAACGCCCTCGACCAGCCAAGGCGCGATCTCGCTTACGGTGAGGCTGTAGATCCTGCGACGACCGTCGCTGCGCTCCTCCACGAGGCGATAGGCCTTCAGGGTGGAAAGGTGTTGCGAGACCCGCGTCGCGGGCAGTTCCAGCGCCTCGGCGATGCTGGCGACGCTGTGTTCGCCGGCCGTCGCAAGCAACTGAATAATCTGTATGCGGTCCGGATGAGATATCACGCGCATCAGCTCACCGAGATGTTTTGCAACGAGGCGTCTGTTAGGCATTGTTCAGTCCCGAAATCAGCGTCAGGGGTTGCAGTACAGGCAATAAGCGGGCGAAGAAAGCGTCAACCCGTCGGGCCGCGCCTCGGTCCTTGAATAATCGCATCGCGCGCAGCCGAAAATAAGGTGCTTCACGAGCGTGCTTTCTCCGCCGCAGTCTCCGCAGGGCAGGCCCGGGACATGTCCGGTCTGGCCGAAGCCCGGCGCCGCGCAACGCGGACAGGCGCAGGACAGTCGCGCCGCCAGCTTTTCGGCCAGCGTCGCGATCGCCGCCATCCGTGTCGGATTGAGATGCGCGCGCATGTCCGTCTCGACAAGCGCGCGGCCGTCGGGGGATCTCGACGCGCTTTCGCTGATCGCCGTCCTCAATTCGGCCGGCGATCGCAATCCCTTGAAGATCGTCAGTTCACGTTCGTCCTGCGTCGCATTGGGCCGGACAATGAGCGCGTGATCGGGAAAACCGGTTCTGCGTAGAAAATCTTCGAGGTCGTCCTCCATCGAGACGGTGCAATGGTTGAAGTTCGTTCGTTCCGGGATCAGGCTCTCTGAGACCTCAATGCCTAGCCGGTCGTCGACATAGGTCATGATCTCGGATCCGCCCGGTATGACGTGGTAGACGGGGTGCGCGCCGTAGCTTCCTTCGCTGGCGACGCCGGCCTCGGCGCCCGTCTGCGCCATGCCTTTGCGCGCCTTGCGGATGGCGGTTTCCACAGCGGCGCCGCGACGTTCGATTTCGCCGGTGAACGTCCCGAAGGCGTCCGTGTCGAGATCATCGGACGTAATCATCTCGACGCCAAGCTTCGCTTCGAAGACCGGCGCGATCGCCGCCTCCTTGCCGTGCATCGTGGCGATGACGACCCGTCTTCCCCTGAGGCTTTCGGTCGACGGCGAAGGCGCCGGCGCGCGGCTCGGCGTCGATGCGTCATCAGGCGCGGGCATCAGAAATAGCCGCTTCGCTTCTGCGCCTCCAGAGAGCCTGCGTCGCTCACTCGGCCCAGCCGCTCTGACGTCGCAGTGCTGATGTTCTCTATGATGATCGCTTCCGTCGACGCGGCGCCGGAAAGGATCGCGCCTGTCACCGGCCAGCAACCAAGGGTTCTGAACCGGACGGTCTTCGTTTCCGCGCGCTCGCCCGGGAGATAGCGCATCCGGGTCTCGTCGTCGACCGCGATGAAGGCGCCGTCCCGCGAAACGACGGAGCGCGGCGCGGCGTAATAGAGCGGCGCCAGCATGACGTTCCGGGCGAGAATGTAGTTCCACAAATCCTCCTCCGTCCAGTTGGACAGGGGAAAGGCTCGTATCGTCTCGCCCGGACGAAGGCGCCAGTTGAAGAGGTTCCAGAGTTCCGGACGCTGACGGCGCGGATCCCAGACGTGGCCCGGGCCTCGCACCGAGGCGATGCGCTCCTTGGCGCGCGTCGCTTCCTCGTCTCGCCGCGCGCCGCCGAAAATCACGTCGTAGCCGCCCCTGTCGAGGGCTTGCTTGAGGGCTTCTGTGCGCATCATTGTCGTGTAAAGCGATCCGTCATCGAACGGATTGAGACCCTGCGCTCGGCCCTCTTCGTTCGCGTAGACGACAAGTTCAAATCCGTTGTCGCGGGCGAACGCGTCGCGAAAGGCGAGCAGTTCCCCGAACTCCCAGGTCGAATCAATGTGAAGAAGGGGAAGAGGCGGTCTCGACGGATAGAAGGCGCGCATGGCGAGATGGGCGAGCACGGTCGAATCCTTGCCGGCCGAAAAAAGAAGCACGGGATTATCGGCTTCCGCCACGCCGTCGCGGAGAATGTGGATCGCTTCGGTTTCAAGCGCCTGTAGGTGCGGGCTGAGGGTCACGACGGCGCTCCGTTGACTGATATTGCCGGGAGCCGCTCCTCGCTCCAGCGCCCGCCCCGCCCGTAGCGCGCAAAGCCGTCTTGCGCGATGGCGATCAGGTGCAGCCAGTCATGTTCGAAAAGTACGCGAACATTCTCGTGCTTCGAAAGGACGGCGTCGATCCGCTCCGTGGGCGCTTCGATCAGGGCGGTCAGGCGAAGGGGCTGATGGAAGAGCGTCCGCCCGTCATGGACGGACTGCATCGGCAGTCCGACGCGCAGATCCCCGCCCGCGCCCTCGAGAACGCCGAAGCCGCCGACGACGTTGTGCAGGGTTTTGTCGCCGCTGCCGAAGGCGCGATTGTCGGTGGACGAGGCGAAATACTGGAGGCTGATCCAGCTGGCCACGACAAGCGGCGCCGTCATGATCAGTTCAAGGATGGAATTGTCTGCGTCGGCGCGCCAGTCATAGGAATGCAGAAAGGTCCGGCCTTCGAGATCGAGGCCGCGCGTGCGCTCGCGCGGCGCTGCGATGAAGGCCGCGCATCCGGCGAGCCCCCATTCGGGCCGGACTTCCGACCAGTCCCGGCTGCGCCGCTCGATCAGGCGGTCGACCTGCGGCCCATTCGCAAGTCCGAGCGTGCGGGCCCGATCGCGTCGCGCGGCGCGGGCGGCGTCGATGAAGTCGCGCTTCAGGCAGGCGAGATCCTGGGCGTGGGAAGCCGGCGCCGCGTCTTCGTCCAAGAGATGGATGTCGTCGGTCGTCGTGTCGTGAAGCGCGGCGATGAAAACGGTGTCGTCGGGCACTGGCCAGTCCGTTTCCGCCAGACGCGCGCGAACCTCGGGATCGTTGAGAACCGCCGCCGCGACGCGCGCGTTCGCCTCGCCGCTGTGGCCGCCGCAGGCGCCGCAGTCGAGCCCGGCCGCATAGGGATTGTTCGTTGTCGAAGATCCGTGTCCGACCAGCGCGACGATCCGCGCGAAGCGGCCGTTGAACGATATCCCGGCGAGCGCGCCCCTTGCCGTCTCGACCTTGTCGTCCAGCGTCATGCCGGTCTCATGGCCGCCGCAGCGGCGGCGGTCGACGTCAAGCGCGCCGAGGGATTGCGTCTCGCGGGCGGGTCGGTTCGCCGCGTCCCTGACGAGCGCCCCGGCGAAGGCCCCGCCGAGGCTTTCGACGAAGGCGAAGGAGGAGATCGCTCCGGTCTTGAATCGCTTCCACGCGCCGGCGAAGGATCTAAGACCCGCCCGGAGACGGCCTGCGCTTGCGGCCGGGTCGTCCTGGAAAGTTGCGCACACGGAATGGGTCGGCTCGAGCAGAACCGGGCATTGCGCCTTTATGCCGGCCCCGCCTTCGCCGACGATGGCGATCGGAAATCCGAAAAATCCTGCGAAGCCGAAGGTGTCGATCTTCGGGTTGGCCGCCTCGAGCGCTCGGCGGATGCGCTCTGAACGCACGTCGATGCAGAACACGGCCTGCGCCTCTGGGCGCTCTTCGCCGGCCGCAAAGGGATTCGCGGCGATGCTGGAAAGGGTCTTTTCCTGATAGGCGATTTCCATGGCGGTCTGCGCGACGAGGGCGGGGCTCGGCGATCCCCGCGGCGCGGCCGGGCGCGCGCCGGTTTGTGCGCGCCAGGCCGCGTCGAGGTCGGACGATTTGAACCGGCGCGCGAGGGCGAAATCATAAGCGGCCCTTATTGCGAGGAGGTCGACGACGCCCCTCGGGCCCTCGCCCCGCAATTCGTCAATCCATCCCTCGTAGCGTTGGAAGCCGGCCCATCCCGAGATTGTGCACAGGAGGCGATGGAAATAAGGGACCCGCGCATCGCTCGGCACGATCAGCGCGTCGGCGATTTGCGCGAGAGCGGCGGTCGGATCCTCCGGGAGCTCGGCGATCGTCGTCCTGAAACCGGCAAGCCCCATGATTTCCGGCGTTCTGTCGATAGTCGCCTGCGCGCGCCAGGCCTTGAAGGGAGCTTCTCCGCGCCATGGGTTCTTCCAGGCGGACTGGCCCTTGTCGAAATATCCGCCCGCCCAGAACGAGATCTGGTCGACGGCGAAAGCCGACCAGTTTTCGCCGGTGGCTTCGGATGCAAGGTCCGCGAAGGTTTTGATCATCTCGACGCGCGGTTCCGCGGGGCCGTCGAGGGAGCTCTTCAGGGATCTGACGACGTGCGCCGGCGTCGCGACGGGCTCGTCGCAAAGGTTCCCGATCGCTTTGGCGATGTGGCCTTCGGCGAACTCGCCGCGTCTTAAGGCGTCTGCATAGTCCGCCTCGTCGCGAAGCAGGCGCGCGCCGGCGTGTTGCGCAAGGTGCGCCGCCGCCTCCTCGAAAGGCATGCCGGTCAGGCCCAGCATGGGGTTCACGGCGACGAAATCCCTGAGCGGCCACAGCGGCGCGATCTGGCGACAGGCCGCCTCCGCGTCCGACCAGATCGATTCGTCGGGCGAGCGCCGGCCCGCCGCATCCGCGAGGTCGACGCGCTCGGCGATCGTCATTTCTTTGTTCACGGACGTTCTCCCTCAAATCACACGGGCGGAGCGGACGCGCAGGGCGCCGACCATCCGATTAAAGAAAGCGTTTGCGTAGAAGCCGTTCGCTGCGTGCACGTAAAAGCGGGCGCGCAATTCAGCGAACATGGGAAGCTGGTAGATCTGGGCGAGCGCGACGGCTGCGAAGGAAAGCGTGGCGAGGACAATCACCGCCCAGCCGAAACCGTCCGGGGCGCCCGGCTCCGGCGCCGCTCCGCGCAAGAGGCCGGCGAACAGGTTCTGCAGGATGAAATAGGACGCTGCCGCGCCGCCCGCGAGCCCCAGCCCGACGATGCGGCCGGCCGGTGTCGCGAGCAGTGCGGAGAGATACATGGCGAGGCCGACCGTGAAGACGGCGCCGAGGGCGAGGATCGCTGGTTGTTCGCCCGCCCAGCCGCCGAACAGGCCTCCGACGGCGAAGTAGATCGCCATTGAGGCTGCGAAGGCGATCGCCGCGTCTTTTTTGCTCGTCGACAGCGCTGGACGCGGGATCGCCGCAAGGCTGACCGCCCGGCCCGACGACAGGAATGCGTGGGCCTTGTAGAGTGAGTGCGCGACAATGTGCAGCGTCGCCGCCGTGAAGGCGCCCAGCCCGCATTGCAGGAGCATGAACCCCATCTGAGCGACAGTGGAATAGGCCAGCGACGTCTTGATGCTGGTCTGGGTCAGCATCACGATGGAGCCGAAGAGTGCTGAAAATCCGCCGATTAGTGCGAGCGCGTGCATCGAAGGCGCGTTCAGAAGCATCACGTCGGCGAAGCGGATGACGAGAAATCCTCCGGCGTTGACGATCCCCGCATGCAGCAGCGCGGAGACCGGGGTCGGGGTCTCCATGACCTCGATCAGCCAGCCATGGGTCGGGAATTGCGCGGACTTGAGCAGCGCCGCGACGGCGATCAGGAAGGGGGCGAGGGCTGGAAGCCCCGAGGCGGCGTCGCCCGCGGGCGCCGCTCGCGCGGCTTCGAGAACGCCGCCGATGCTCGTCGTCTCGAAGGCGTTTGCAAGCATCGCCGCCGCCGCGATCAGGGCCGCATCGCCAATTCTTGCCGAGACAAACTTTTTCCGCGCCGCGATCACCGCGCGCGGGCGCTCGCTGTAGAACAGGAGCAGCCGGTGCAGAGAAAGGCTCGTCGCGATCCACGCGATCACGAAGAGGCGAAGATCGCCCGCGACAACGAGCGCGGAAACGCAGGCGAGGGTCGCGCACAGCCAGGCCATGAAGGCCGGCTGCCGCGGATTTCCGCCAAGGTAATTGCCCGAAAAACGAACCACGAGAAATCCGACGAAGGCAATCAACCCGAGAATGACGGCGCTCAGGGCGTCGAAAAAGACGACCGTGTTGAGAGGCGCGGGCGTCCGGACCGGTCCGAGCGCCAGAGCGGCGCAGGCGGCGAGCGCGGCGGCGAGCGCGGCGGCGGCGGACAGCGCGGCGAGGCTCGCCGAGCGGGGGCCGTCGGCGAGACGACTCGTCAAGGCGCCGGCGAGGTAAAGGAGCGGCGTCAGGATGGACAGTATTTCGGCAGGCTGAAGCGCCATTCGTAATCCTCCCGTCTGAATGCGTCAGGAGGGCTTACGGTCTGCGCGTTCATAGATTAAATATAATGTTCGGATGAAATTGATTTAGGAAACAGAACGGTCCGATGGCGCGCCTGAACTACAACCATCTTCGCTACTTCTGGGCGGTGGCCCATGACGGCAATCTCACCCGAACAGCGGAGAAGCTCCATGTCTCGCAATCCGCGCTTTCTCTTCAAATCAAGAAACTTGAGGAACGGCTCGGGCACCAGCTCTTCGAGCGCCGCGGCAAACAGCTCGTGCTCACCGAGGCGGGCGCAATCGCCCTTGATCATGCCGACGTGATATTTGCGGCGGGCGAGGAGCTTCTCGACACGCTCCTGGAGCGGGAGGTTGACCGGGAGACTGTCCTGCGCGTCGGGGCGTTGTCGACCTTGTCGCGCAATTTCCAGGTGGAGTTCCTGAGGCCCTTGTTCGACGTCGCTCACGCCCGCGTCACTGTCCGCTCGGGCAGCCTGGGTGAACTGACCGCTATGTTGCAGGCGCAAAAACTCGACGTCGTGCTGACCAATCACGCGCCGGCCCGCGATGCCGACTCTCCCTGGCTAATTCATCCGATTGCTGAACAGAATGTCAGTCTCGTCGGCTATCCTGAACGCGCCCGCGACAATCGCTCCGTGAAAGCGCTTCTGGAAAACGAATATCTGGTCGTTCCGTCAAGGGAAAGCAGCATCCGCCTCGGCTTCGACGCTCTCGTCGACCAGCTGTCGATCACGCCGAAGATTTTCGCCGAAGTTGACGACATGGCGCTCTTGCGCGTCCTTGCGCGCGAAAACATTGGGCTCGCTGTCGTGCCCCCGATCGTCGTGAAGGACGAACTCGCCTCGGGACGCCTTGTCGAACTACAGTCCCTTCCGCGCATTTCCGAGACGTTCTACGCATTGACCATGCCGAGGCGTTTCCCGAACCCCGCCCTTCGCGCGCTGCTCGCGGAGCACCAAACAGAGGCGTGAAAATCCGCGCCCTCCATTTTTCGGAAAACGCGTGCCGAGCGATGATCCTACGGATGGAAATCAACGTGCAGCAGATCAATAGGCGTACTGACGGGTGCGGCGCAGGCGCGCTCCCGGTCCGATGACGGCGTCGCCTCGCGCATGCGCCCGGCGCACATGGCGAATTGAAAATGGATGGCGAGCGCCGGCCATTGTCGAAACGGCGCCGTTACATTTAGCGGGCGTTCGAACGAAACTTTCCCTGCGTTATCGTGTCTCCAGCACGCGGCCAACAGAGCGCCGCAATGGAAGTCGAAGGAGGCGACATGCTAGTCTGGGCGCTGACATTTCTTGTTATCGCAATCATTGCGGCCATATTTGGCTTTGGCGGCATCGCCGCCGGCGCGGCCAATATTGCGCAAATCCTGTTTTTCATCTTTATCGTGTTGTTCGTCTTCGCCATGGCGGCGCGCGCCATGCGCGGCCGCCCGCCGCTCTGACCACAGGACTGATGAGATCGACAAACGCATTTGAAAACTACGAAGGCCGTCCCGGACGTAGGGGCGGTTTTCGCATTAATCGGCTGCGCACGGACGTTTTGACCAGGCGCTTCGCGGTTTACGGGGTTCGTCTTGCCGACTCAGACGCCTGCCGTCGCGGAATGTTGAACACCGGGGGCGGGCGCAATGATCGTAACGGCTTTCGGTAAAATCCTGACCTCGGCCGGTCCGTCAATCGTCAGCGGGTCGCCATCGACCGCTAGCGACAAGACATGGTCTGCCGAGGCTATCGTGCAGGCCTTGAGCGGACGCAGATGTACGGCGGGCGATTGCGCCATTTTGCCCGAGACGGCTTCCGCGATCCGCAAGATCAATTCGGGACCGTCGCGGCTTTCGGTGATATACAGGTATAGAACGCCCTGATCGAGACGCCGGCGGACGGGACGCAGTCCAACGGCGCCGGTATACCTGTTGTTCGACACCATCATCACGTTGGAAGTTATCGTTTCGGTGAAGTCGTCGACCGTGACGGCGTATTTCTTCGGCGCCGCCGACATAACCGCGTCCGCGGCGTCGGCGACGGCGCCGGCGGTTTCGCCCGGCGTGGACGCACGGCGAAAGATTTCCCTCGCGTTCGCGATTTCCGCATACGCGCCGAAAACGACGTTGTTGACGAACGCGCGACCGTTCACGAAACCGAGATCGACGCTCTTCGGCTGTCCGTAAAGCGCGGTTGCAAGCGCGCGTTCGAGGTCGTTCGGGATCGCGAGGTCCTGAACGAAGAGGTTCATGGTGCCGCCGGGCAGCGGCAGCAAGGGAACCCCCTCGCCGGCGAGCCCCTCGCAAACGGCGGCGAGCGTGCCGTCGCCCCCCGCCGCCACGACGAGATCGGCGCGGGGACACTTCACAAAGTCCGACGCCGCGTCCCGCAGGCGAGGCGCGGACCCGAAAATGAATTCGGCCTCGTAATGGGCGTTGCGAAGATCAGTTCGGATGCGATCGCGCAGGGCGCGCGGCCCGAAGCTGCGAACCGCTCCCGACTCCGGGTTAATGAGAACGCGGAACGCCATGTGGTATTACGGCTCCGGCAATTTGCATCGCGAGATCAACACGGATCTGCGAACCGTTGTTCCGCGCTTTCGGCGCGCCGGCTCCAGATTTGTTGCGCAGCGAAGAGGTAGTATAAGGATCAGACTTGGCGATAATTATTTGTCAAAACGGCGTTCACGCGCCACCGAAGCCGCGTCCCCCGCGGCGGAGCGATGGAATATGAGCGGCGACGAACACGGAAACAAGCGGACGGAAAAGCTGCAACTGATGCTCTCGTCCGCGGAGCTCGACGCGCTGGACGACTGGCGCTTCAAACACCGCATGCCGACCCGGGCTGCGGCCATACGCGAACTTCTGCGGCGCGGCCTCGGCACCAATGAATTCGACGAGCCGGAAACCAAGGACGCCGCCACGGGCGATTTCAGCGTTCTTGACGAATAGGCCGGCCGGCTCCATTCCGATTCGCTATGCGCGCAAGCATTGCTGGGCTTCAATGGACAGTCTCTTTCGCAAGCTACGGCACTATGCGGCGATCGGCGAGGAAGAACGCGCCGCGCTCGCCGCGCTTCCCGTCGACAGCGCGTCGTTTGACGCGGGCGCGGACATCGTCAATCGCGGCGACGAGCCGCCGGAAGCGTTCGTCGTCGATCGCGGTTGGGCCGCCCGGCACCTTTCCCTGGAGGACGGCCGGTCGCAGGTGCTCAACTTCATGTTGCCTGGCGACGTCTACGATCTCCAGGTGTTCGTCGCCTCCGACGCCGACCATTCCATCAAGGCGGTCACGGCTGTCGACGTGCTTCGTATCCGCCGGCGCGACATTGTCGATCTGTTTTCCGGTCCGACCCGAGCCGGCGCGGCCTTCTGGTGGTCCGCCGTGCAGGAAGAAGCGATCCTGAGGGAACAGGTCGTGCGGAACGGGCGGCGGACGGCGAGCGAGCGCATTGCGCACCTGCTCCTCGAACTCCACCGCCGCGCCGTGATTTCTGGCGAAGGGGAAGGCAATCACTTCCGGATGCCGATCAGTCAGCCTTTGATCGCGGACGCCCTTGGGCTCAGCTTCGTGCACGTCAACCGGGTCATCCGGAAATTCGTCCGGGAGGGCTATGTCGAGCGCGACAAATCCTCGATGGAATTGATCGATCGCGACGCGTTGGTTCGCATCGCCGACTTCTGCGATGACTACCTCCATCTCAACGCCGATCCGCGGCGCCTCGTCTTCAATTGAAAAGGCGGAACTGATCACCGTCCGCGTTGTTTCGCCACAGGGATGAAAGGCTGAGGCGAGAAATGGGATACGCGAAGAGAAGTCTCGGAGATTCTGAACAGATCCTGCGCGAGGGAGCGATTCCGTGGCCCTATCACGTCGGCGCGTGGTCGGCCCTGATTGTCTTGGGCATCGTCGTTATCGGGATCGTGATCTTTGCGCGTATTATGGTCTGGATCGCGACAACGGAATTCGTCCTGACAAATCGCCGGATCATTCTGAAAACAGGGTGGCTGCGCCGCGAGACTGAGGAGCTGGCGTTGACGTCGATCGAAGAGGTTCAGGTCGATCAGGGCTTCTGGGGGCGGCTGTTGGGATTCGGCAGGTTGCGGCTGTCCGGGTCGGGGACGGGCGAAGTGGCGTCGCCGCCGATCGCCGATCCCGTCGGTTTCAGGGCGAGGTTGTCGGATGCGAGGGCGCGGCTGCTCGAGGACTGAGGCGCGCGATCGGACTTTGCACGGTCGCGTGACTTACTCCAGTTGCTGCAGTTCGCGAGGCCAATCCAGCGACGCGACGGGCGCAACCTACATAACCCATTGAAATCATTGACTTTGACAACACGAAAACGCTTGAGGTCGGTCTCGCCCGCATGCATTTAGGCGGCACTGAAAGGAGGCCGACCAATGACTTCCAAGATTAACGAACGCGACCTCGCTGACTGTTTGCCGGCGCTGCAACGATTTGCGATGTCGCTGACGCGAAACCAGGACCGCGCCGCAGATCTCGTCCAGGACTGCGTGGAGCGCGCGCTGCGCAAGTCCCATCTCTTCGACGGCGCGAATTTGCGCTCATGGCTGTTCACGATTTGTCGGCGCGTGTTTCTCAACCAGATCAGAAGCCGGAAATCCCGGGGCGTCGCCGTGCCCGTCGAGGATGCGCCGCAGTCATCCCTATCGATCGCGCAAAGCCAGGAGATGAGCATGCATTTCAACGACGTGAAAGACGCCTTCGCCCGACTGCCCATGAACGACAAGGTTATCCTCGCGCTTGTGGTGATCGAGGGTCTGAAATACGAGGAAGTCGCTGAAGTGCTCGAAATCCCGATCGGCACCGTGCGATCGCGTCTTTCCCGGGCGCGTTCGAGACTGGAGGAGATGATCGAGGTTGATGGCGCAAGCGAAGGAACTCGCGTAGCCGCCAGCGTGTAAGGGGGCCATGGCGCAACGAATTGATCTGATAACCGATCAGGATCTTCAGGCTTTCGCCGACGGCGAACTCGACGGCGATCGTCTGGAGGCCGTCGCGGCGCGCCTGGAGGTCGACGGTTGGGCGGCCAGCCGCGCGCTCAGTCTGGCGGCGCGAGCTGATCACTTAAGGGCGCGCGCTGCATCAATCTATGAAGACGGCGCGCTAAAAAATGTGGTCGACAGCTTGATCACGAAAAGAAGCATGAGCCTGGAAAGCCCGTCGTCGTCCGAAATGCGATCCCGAAAAACCTGTTGACAATGCCGATTGTCCGCGTGGCGCTCTTTAAAGATTTATCCGCGCGTTCAGATTTTGACAATCAATCAAAGGCGTCCGCCGGGGGCGTTGTTGATCAATGACTCTGGCGTCGCTACGTAAATTTTCTTTGCACGGAATTAAATCGCCGCGCTGACCGACAAACAGCGTCAAAGGCCCTGCGGTTTTATTCGCAGCGGCGATGCTGGCGAGGAGGCCCTTGGAACCGGCGAAAAACACGCCGGTGCACGCCAGTGGCGCAAGGAGAAGAAAGGCGCGCCCGCCGCTGACAGCGAATGCGAGGACTGGATGGCCGGCGCCGGTGAAGACAATCCAGTTTCACCCGAGGGTCCGCCCGGCGACGCCAAGCGCGATCAGCAGTTGGGTCAGGAGCATCGGAATGTCGATTGACCGGTTCGCGTAGCGATAGCCGGTGGAAAAGACTTCGCCGTCGACGGCCTCCCAGCCGGTCGGCGAATAGCGAAAGGCGCCCTCAAAGCCGCGCCACAGCGAAAAGATTTTTGTAGGCGGCGGAAATCATGACGATGCCTGACAGAAACGCTGAGGCGCGATACTTGGAGCCGCGTTGCACGCAAAGAAAAACCCGGGCGCGCGCCCGGGCCTGTAAAGTTATTGTACGGAATAAGTAATCCGCGCCTAGGCGGCTTCGGCTCCATCCACGATCAGCGAATTCAGCATCCATGCCGCTTCCTCGTGCGCACCGATCCTCGCCGTCAGAAGATCGGCCGTATAGACGTCGTCGACGCCTTCAGCCCGCTCCACGACGTCCCGCAATTGCTTGGCGACGGCCTGGTGGTCGTTCGCCAGTTCGGCGACCATATCGCGCGCGGAACTTAACCCGTCGACATCCTTTACGACGCTGTCCTTGAGATAAGCGCTGAGACCCACCGGTGCGGCGAAGCCGATGGAGCGAATGCGCTCGGCGACCGCATCGATCGCCTCGGCGAGATCCTGATACTGATCGTCCGTCAATTTATGGACCGAGTAAAACATCGGTCCCGTCACGTTCCAATGGTAACCGTGGGTCTTGTGGTAGAGAACGTAGAAACTTGCGAGCGCCTTGCCGAGTTCGCGGGCGAGTTCGCGACGATCGTCGCGTGCGATCCCCGTGCGGACCGGTAGTTCTTCAGACACAGCGTCGAAAGCGGGATTATTCATGTTAAAGGCTCCTTTGTTCAAGCAATTCCGCAAAGCGCTCGAAGCCGTCAAAGGTCCGAAGGCGCTGTCGCGGCCGCCCAACGTCCCTCACATCGCTCGAACGCGTATCGCGTTCGCGGCGTGAAGGACTGACCGGCGAATGCGTATTGAACAGCGGTGAGCCGCGGATGGTTCCCCTGCCGGACCGCGAGCTCACAGAACGACGCCGGTTCGGTGCGCTGACGCGTGCTGGTCGCGCTGCCGGCGCCGATCGACAGTATGCGGCTTTCCGTCGCCTCAATCGGCGCGACGGAGGTGGCGTGGACATGACCCGTAAGAACGGCGCTCACGCCCGCATCGGCGAACGCGTCCAGCGCCTGACGGGCTCTGCCGACCGTTTGCGAGCCGGCGACGCCGGGTCCCCTAACAAATGGGTGATGGGCGGCAACGAACACAAGGCCGTCGCCGGCTCGCCCGCGGGCAATGCGCCCGGCGGCCTCGATATCGCTGCGCCGCACGGTTCCGAATGACCAGTTGAGCCGGGGGGCGGCGCGCCGGGCGGTATTGATTCCGATGATCGCGAGGCCGGGCAGATCGAGGACCTGGAGCCTGCTTTCGCCGATATGGCGTTCAAACCGTCGCCACGGCGCGACGAAACGTTGCGCCAGACTGTAAACGGGCGCGTCATGATTCCCCGGCACGGCGAAAATAGGCGCGCGAAGCTCGTCGAAGAATTCCGCCGCCGCCCGATATTCCGAGCGACGCCCCGACTGGGTGATGTCGCCGGTTGCGACGACGGCGGCGGGCGCGAGGGTTTCCACGCTGCGCGCCAGTCCCCTCAAAGCAAGGCGGTCCGTCCGGCCGAAATGCAGGTCGGAGACATGCAGCAGTTTCAACACCTGAATGGAACGGCTTGCGACAGCGAATGTTCCCTGAATTGCCGTTTCGTTAGGTGTGTATAATGCGCGACCTTGAATATGCGCCGGGCGGAGGGCGATGTAAGGGTATTGACGAAAATGAAATTATCGACGGATTCCGCCATGCGTCTGTTCGCCCGGGCAGCTTTCGCCGACCGGCTTGTCGGCGATGAATTCGCGCGCGCGACAATCGCAGAGCTCCAAGCTGTCGACGGGGCGCTCCTCGCAAACCCGGTAGCATCGCTCCGCGCGTTAGTGGAGCGGTGGCGTGAAGCGTTCTCGGCGGACGCGCCGGCGCCGCTCTTTTCAGACGCCGCATTGATCGAAGCGAGCGGAGAGCCGCCGTCGCCGGAACGGATGGTTCTGCTCTTGCGCGACATGCTTGGCTTTCGGCCGGACGAGACGGCGCGCATCCTCGCTCTGGCGCCGGCTGATGTTCGCAAGCTCCTCGAGACGGCTCGGGCGCGGATTGCGTCTCCGCGAGAGGGATCGGCGGTCGTCATCGAGGACGAACCGCTGATCGCCGCCGACCTCGAGGATCTCCTGACGCAGATGGGCGTTCGCGTCCTCGCCACGGCCCGCACCGTGAAATCCGGCGTCGCCGCCTCGATTGCTCAACGCCCGGATATTGTGCTTGCGGACTCCAATCTCCACGGCGATGAGACCTGCCTCCACGCCGTCGCGGCCATAAGCGAGGTCCATGCCTGCCGAACGATATTCATCACCGGATTTGCAGACCGCGTCCTGAGCGGCGACGGGGTCGAACCTGATTTCGTGATTGTGAAACCCTATTCGACGCCGGCCGTTCGCGCCGCAGTGGCGCAGTGTCTGGACATCCCCCCAAGGCCTTGGCTGGAGTGATCCGGTCAGTGACCCCGCGAGGAGGCGGCATGGGGCAAGCCCCCCTGCGCAGCACGGAGCGCCAATGCTGGAAACGCGGCGCGGCTTCGGCGTGAGCATGATTGAACAGCTCGCAACAGCCTATCTTGACGGCGCGGGACAATTCCACTTCGAGCGCGACGGGCTCCGCGTGACCATTTCGTCGCGTTGAGTGCGGACGGCGCCTCCGGCGCGAAGGCGTTCAACGGACCGATTGATTCAAAAATCGACCGGCTTGCGATCGCCTTTCCCGCATGACGCGCGATCCGGGTTTCAATCGACCCGACAAGCCTGCGAAGCCGGCGAAACCGGTTTCAGGACGCCGTCGCCCCTCGGTTCCGGCCAGGCGGCTCGCCCGCTATTCCTTGGGCTCCAGTTTCAAGAGCCGGCCGCCATCGCCGTCTTCCAGGATGAAAAGCGCCCCGTCCGGACCTTCTTCAATCTCGCGGACGCGGCGATCCCAGCTGTAGCGGGCGGCCTCGGTCGCCATGGGGGGCTTTTCCCTTTCCTTGGCTTGTTCCACATGCTGCAGGATCGCCTCTTCGTCGAACTCCACCCGGATGATCGCTTTCGACGACAGGCCGCCGATGAAGCCGTCGCCACGCCAGTCGGCGAACATCTCACCATCATAGATCACGAAGCCCGCCGGGCTGATGGCCGGGACCCAGAACGCGCCGGGCGCGAAGTAAATCGGATATTCGGAATGATCGGGGATCTCCACTTCCGTATAATGATCGCCGTTCGAAACGTTGGGATAGCCGTAATTCTCGGCGCGGACGATCAGGTTCAGCTCGTCACCGTGGAGCGGGCCCATCTCATGAATCCACAAGCGTCCCTTCGCATCGAAATCGATACCGAGCGGATTGCGGTGGCCGAGCGTCCAGACCGCGTCTGCGGGACCGCCCGCGCCGCGAAAAGGATTGTCCTCGGGCGTCTCGCCGTCCTGCGTGATGCGGATTACCTTGCCGAGATTCGTCGCCATGTTTTGAGCGTATGTGAATTTCTGACGCTCGCCGGAGGTGATGAAGAGATCGCCGACCGGGCCGGCGGCCAGCCGGTGTCCGTAATGGCCGTTGCCGCGCACTTTCGGGGACTGGCGCCAGATGACCTCGCGCGCCGCGAGGCGCGGCGATCTCCCGTCGAGCTTGAGCTCGGCTCGCTCGACGACCGCGCCGCTGAGCGTGGCGTCGGCCCCGTCGCGTTCGACATAGGAGAGGAAGACGACGCCGTTTTCGGCGAAATCGGGATGGACGATGAAGTCTCCCATGCCGCCCTGGCCGCGAGGATCGACGTTTGGCGCGTTGGCGACGGCCGCGGATTTGGATCCGTCTTTTGCGAGAAGCCAGATATTCCCCTCTTTTTCACTGACGATGGCGCGCCCGTCCGGCAGATAAGCCATGGCCCATGCGCTTGAGAACCGCTCGAGCGGCGTAGCCCGCAGAACGACATCGTCCGTGCCGACAACGTCGAATGCCGCCATGGCGGCTTTCATGTCGGCGTTTTCACCGGACTGCGCGAGGGCGCCAGCGGCGGCGCAGACGGACGCGAAGCCGGCGAGGGAGATCTTCAGATAGTTCATTGACGCCTCTTCCATGATTGACCCGCGGCGGGAACAGCGCCCGCGCGCCGCAGGTTCCGGCGATCCTCGCCGCTGCGCGCGCAAGCCTAAGCGTGTTGCGTCTTTCGTCAAGGAAGCGCCGAGGCATCGCGCTTCGCCAGGGCCGCGAGAGGCCCGGTTCCCATGAAACGGCGTTGCGGAGGCGCACGGGCGTCCCGGCCCGCGCGTCCGCGCCATTCGGCGATCCGCCGGCCTTTCGCCCTTTGTCGAAACCGGCGGCCGCGTGAAATCCGTTGGGCCCCGCCCGATTCTTCTCTATGGATTGGAACGGGGATTGGAACAGAATTCATCTTGAGCAGGAACGCCGCATTGCTGGACGCCGCCGAACGCAACCGACCGACCATTACCGTGCGAAACGCCGTCCCCTCGGACGTGCCCGCAATCGTCGCGATGCTCTCACGGACCTATCCCGACGAGCCGCCCTACAAGGCGAGCATGGTGTACGGACAGATTTCCGTCTATCCGGGCGGTCAGTTCGTAGTCGAGCGCGGCGGGGACATTATCGGCTACGCCGCATCCTTTATCATCGATGAAAAGTCCGCGCTCGGACCGCACACCTGGTCCAGCATCACGGGGAACGGCTACGCCGCGCGCCACGATCCCAATGGCGACTGGCTTTACGGGATGGAGGTCTCGGTTGACCCCGCGCACCGCCGGTTGCGGGTCGGCCAGCGCCTTTACGACGCCCGCCGACAGCTTTGCGAGCATGAGGAACTGAAAGGGATCGTGTTCGGCGGGCGCATGCCGAACTGGGCCAGGCGCCGGCGGGATTATCCGGACGCCATGGACTATGTCGACGCCGTGCGGAACAAGAAGGTGAAGGATCCAGTGGTGAATTTTCACCTGCGCGAAGGCTTCGAGCCGATCGCCCTCCTTGAGAATTATCACCCCGACGACCGCGCCTCCGGCGGCTGCGCGACGCATATGGTCTGGCGCAATCCCTATGCGCAGACGATTGACGTTAGACGGCGCCTGTCCTTCGGGCCGAAGGAGTCAGTCCGCGCAGCGACGGTTCAATTCCAGGCGCGGACCGTCGAGAGCTTCGAGCACTTCATGGGCAACGTGGAGTATTTCGTCCGTGTATGTTCCGAATACCGCAGCGACTTTGTCGTTTTTCCCGAGCTTTTCACTCTTCAACTGATCGCCCTCGGCAATCGCCGCCATACGCCGGCCGAAGCCATCGAAGCGCTGACCGGATACACGCCCCGCTTTCTAGATGCGATGCGCGATCTCGCCGTCAGCTATAACGTCAATATCGTCGGCGGCTCCCATCCGACTCGCACTGACGACGGGGAGATCCAGAATGTGGCCTATGTGTTTCTGCGAGACGGCTCCGTTCATGCGCGAGAGAAAATCCATCCGACACCTGATGAAAGAGACTGGTGGGCGATACAGGGGGGCGACGAGATCTCGACGATTATGACCGATTGCGGGCCGATCGGTATCCTGATCTGTTATGACAGCGAGTTCCCGGAGTTGGCGCGCAAGCTCGCAGACGAAGGGGCGCGATTGATTTTCGTGCCCTACTGCACCGACAGCCGCCAGGGATATTTGCGGGTCCGGTATTGCTGCCAGGCCCGAGCAATCGAAAACCAGCTTTACGTGGTGATGTCCGGCAATGTCGGCAATCTTCCGAATGTCGAGAACATGGACATTCAGTACGCGCAATCGGCTATTCTCACGCCATGCGACTTTCCTTTCGCCCGCGACGGCGTCGCCGCGGAGGCCAGCGAAAACGTGGAGACGGTGACGATAGCCGACCTTGATCTGACGAACCTCGCCTGGGCGCGTTCGGAAGGGACAGTGCGCAACATGCGAGACAGACGGTTCGATCTTTATAAAACCGTCTGGCTCTGATCAGCTTCCGACGGACGCTCGAAGCCGCGCTTGTTGGTTAAGTCGCGCCTTGTCTGGAAGGCGTTTGAAGAGCGGCCGCGATCGAAAACGCGCCAACATAGGCGGCGTGAAAGCCCCACAGGATGGCGACCGAGTCAAGAGCGGACGCAGGAAGGCCGACAAGGATGATCGCGCCGAGCGCGAAGCTCAACGCCGCCCGCGTCGCCGGCCAAGAAGTATTTCGACAGATCGTCGCGCCCCTCGAACGCAATGGCTCCCAACGGTGTAAGCGAAGCGTTGTAAACGAAAGGAATCGAGATGACTGCGTCAACTTTGATCCCCATGCTTGGCGGAATTACCTTCGCAGCCGTGCTGGCGTTCGCCGCCTATCGCTATTACAAAATCAAAAAGGTCGTTGACGATCGCAAGCAATAGCCGGAATTCCCCTCGACGCCGGCGGCCCATTCAGGGCCGTTCGGTTTATTTGCACGAGAGCGCCAGGATTTGCGATTGCGGGCGGCGGCGGGGCACGTGTAGCGCCATTCTGATACGGATTGTTCGTTTTTAAGGGCGCGGCGCCAAGAAGGACGCGCGCTGCTAAAGGCGCGCTTTGCAATGATTGCGCCGCGGATGAGAACTTTCGCAGCGCATTTGTGTTGTGATTTCAGGGGGCGAGATTGGCCGATTTGAAGGGCGTACGGAATATGGTTGAGCAGGTTAGAAATAAAAAAAAGCAGGACGCATCTTCAGGCGGCCCGGCTTATGAGGATCGGGACGACGTCGTAAGCACTGAAAACGCAGATGATGTTCTGACCGTGCCGGCGGACGAGGTTGCGGCGGAGGGGGCGGAAAGACGCTCCGTTGAGGAAGTGCGCCAAGGTCATACAGGCGATGGGGTGCGATACATTCTTCTTGCGTCGTTTATCGGGGCGGTTCTGGCCCTTTACATTCTCTATTCCCTCTTCTGGGCAGCTTCCTGAAGCGCTTTCGCGGCGCGATAAAGCGCTGGCGAGTGGGGATAAGTCCGTAGGCGCAAAAAAACGCAGGCTTGCAATCGAGCTCGCGCATCGGAGTTCACGGCGGGCTTTGCTGGGTTCGCTCGGATGCGGCGCTCCGTTCACCGATTTTACTCAGCACCACGATTTGCGGGGGCGTCCGATTTCGTCATGGTGGAGGCTGATCAAGCGCTGGGCGAGGAGCGCCTGCCGGCGGGAGCGTTTATTGGCGTTGGCGCCCGGGTGAGCCGACCATGAACGCTCGGCGCTAAATTGCGCCCGAACGCGCCGGCGCCCGGTCATGCTGGTCTTCCGGCGCTGCCTGACGTATCTCTCGCCCCTCTTATCGGACGGCTCGTGCGGAGGTAATGATGGGCGTCATGAGATTGTCGATACTGGTGCTGCTCGGACTGGTCGCAGTGATTGGGATCTGGGCCTGGGCTCCCGACATTGCGCGCGAAAAACTGACCCGAAAGTATTTTCTTCCGTCGTCCGCGATGAAAACCTTGGCGGGCGCGCCGGTGCATGTCGCAATCGACGGCCCCTCCGAAGGTCCTGTGGTCGTCATGATCCACGGCTTCGGGGCCAGCCTTCATACCTGGCAGGGGTGGTCGGAAGGGCTGAGGGATCGCTACCGGGTTGTCCGCTTCGATCTGCCGGGGGCCGGTCTTTCTCCCCCTGATCCCACCGGTCGATACGACGACGCGCGCGCGATCGAGATCATTGAGGCTTTACTTGCGGAACTGGAAGCTCCGCAAGCGACGCTCGTCGGCAACTCGCTTGGCGGGCGCATCGCGTGGCGTTTCGCCCTCGAACGACCGGAAAGAACGATCGGGCTTGTCCTCGTCTCGCCGGACGGTTTCGCCAGCGCGGGTTTCGAATACGGCGCAGCACCCAGGGTGTCGTTTGTGTGGTCCTTAATGCGTTTTTTTCTGCCGAAATCCGTGGTCACGGAGAATTTGAAAGCGAGTTATGGAGATCCGTCGCGTCTCGTTCCCGAAGTCGCGGATCGCTATTACGAACTTCTCCGGGCGCCGGGCGCACGAAAGGCGCTCCTTGAGCGTACGCGCCAGACAATTCTTGTCGACCCGAAACCCCTACTGCCCTCGATCACCGCGCCGACGCTTCTGCTCTGGGGAGAAAAGGACCGCCTGATCCCCATTGAAAACGCACAGGACTACGTCACGGGAATTCCTGACGCTGAATTCATTTCGTTTCCGGAGCTGGGTCATGTTCCGATGGAAGAAGACCCGGAGACATCCTTAGCGCCGCTAGCAATGTTTCTTGAGGATATCAAACCATTAAGAGCAGCGCCGTCAGGGATACGATGATCCGCTGACGGAGCGAGAAAAGCGCTGCTCGCCACGTCAAGCAACCTCGGACGGGAACGCGTCCGATCGATTCGCGCGGTGTCCGCGACCAGCCGTTCGCTGCGGGATCTGACGCGCAAAAATGCGGCGACGGTATTTGAAGCGGCTGCTTCAACACCGCCGCAAGGCGCACCGGGCCAGAAGCCCGGCGCGTAATCGTCAATCGAGGTTTTCCGTACGCAGCGACCAGAGCTCTTTTGTCGCGAACAGCATCACGCCGCCAAGGATGACAAAGTTGAGAAGCGGGAGGGCGTTGGTAAGCATGTGTATTCTCCTGTTTGCTACACGCTGTTGCTACGCACGCTCTCGCGACGCCGACTTCGGCAAGTTGTCGCAGGACTTTGAAAGTTCCGGTGTCAAATTGATCCGCGGCGCTGGGCGCCTCCGGTTATTTGTCGGTATAAAGAGCAGTCAGTTGGACACCTCCAAAAGCGGTTACGTTGCGGTTGGTGGTGCAGGAAGGCGATGACGGTCATCGCAATCGAATCCTGAGAGGTTGCGGCGGCGACGCTTCCCGCAGCTTTCGGCGCCACGCCCGTCAGCGTCGGTTAGCCGACGCCGAGATCTTGCGCCAGCTGATCAATCGTGCGGCCGCTCTCCCGGCTTAGCCGCCTCCGACTTGAACGCATCCGTGAAATGCCGGTTCCGTCCTGTCATAAATGTCTCTGTTCATCTGATCAGAGGCTCTCCATCGAAGCGCAGCAAGTCCGCTCATCACGAAATCTGCGAAGTTGGAGAGCATCGCGGCGCCAAGACTAACGACAATACGCAGGCCGGATCGGCGTAGCGCTCTATGTTCAGCGTTGTCACGGGCAACATAGCGGCGCGCAGCTTCACGGATTTCGGGGTGGACCAAAGGGTGGGCCACATGAACGTCATCCGAAATCATGCAATACAAACAAAATTTTGGGATTGACCGTCCCGAGACATAGGTGACGCAACGTTCCGGACACATGGGTGACACTTTTCGCTTTGGCGGGAGGTGTCGATGCCATGGAAGGAGCGTTCAATCATGGAAGAGAGACTGCGGTTCGTCGCGCGCCGCCTTGAGGGCGAGCGGATGAGCGATCTGTGCCGCAAGTTCGGGATTTCCCGGAAGACGGGCTACAAGATATTCAATCGTTACAAGGATGAGGGCCTGGTCGCCCTTGAGGATCGCTCGCGTCGTCCCGTGCGCTATGCCAACCAGTTGCCCCATCAACTGGAGCGGCTGATCATCGAGACGCGCCAGAACAAGCCCAGCTGGGGCGCACGCAAGATCCGCGAGGTGCTGGTGCGCAAGCTGGCGGGCGATGTGCGCATTCCTGCCACGTCCACCATCCATGCCGTCCTGGACCGGCATGGGCTGGTAAAGCGAAAGCGGCGCAAGACGCATCACAGGGCGGTTGGAACCCCGCTTTCACCGGGATCGGTTCCAAACGCCCTGTGGTGTGTCGATTTCAAGGGCGAGTTTCGCCTTGGCAATGGGCAGTACTGTTACCCCCTGACCGTCACAGACCATGCCTCGCGCTTCATCCTGGCCTGCGAGGCCCTGGAGAGCACGAAGGAGGCCGGCGTCATCGAAGCCTTTCACACGCTGTTTTCAGAGCGCGGCCTGCCCGGCGCCATGCGCTCTGACAATGGCGTGCCCTTTGCCAGCCCCAACGGGCTCTACAACCTCTCCAAACTCTCCGTCTGGTGGCTGCGCCTCGGCATCGCCATCGAGCGCATCAGGCCGGGCCATCCCCAACAGAATGGGCGCCATGAGCGCATGCACCTCACCTTGAAGAAGGAAACCACCCGGCCCGCCAGGGCCAATCACCTGGCCCAGCAGGTGCGGTTTGATGATTTTATGAATGAATTCAACACAGAGCGTCCCCATGAAGGGCTTGGCATGGCGATGCCCGCAGAGGCCTACACACCCTCAGAGCGCGCCTATGACGGCCTGCCGGACCTGGACTATCCCTTCCATGACAGGGACGCCCTGATCACCGCTTACGGCCGCCTCTGCATGCACCGAAAGAAGATCAACATCTCGACCGTCATGGCAGGCCAGCGCGTCGGCATCACCGAAGTCGATGACGGCATCTGGCTTGTCAGCTTCATGCACTACGACCTCGGATACGTTGACCTCGAACAACGAACCCTGCAGACCATCAACAACCCGTTCGGAGCAAATCTGTAACCCATCTCTCCGGAACAT
>CAZBOC010000004.1:0-6077 GCA_964493225.1 uncultured Caulobacterales bacterium
CGTCGTCGAGGGGGCGGAACCGGACCCGGTCATACTGAACATCTTCTATCTGTCGCTCGCCTTCATCATCATGGGCGTCGGCTTTCTCAAGGCGAACATTTCCGCGATTGTCGGCGAACTCTATCCGAAGACGGACAAGCGCCGCGACAGGGGGTTCACGTATTTTTACGTCGGCATCAACACCGGCGCATTCTTCGGCGCGACATACGCCGGCTATCTCGGTGAGACTTACGGCTGGAAGTACGGTTTCGGGCTCGCCGGAATCGGCATGCTCGCCGGTCTCATCGTGTTTATCCTGGGAAAGCCGCTTCTGAAGGGCGCGGGCGAATCGCCCGATCCCGCGCTCCTGAAAGCAAAGCGCTTCATGGGATTGTCGACCGAATGGCTGATCTACATCGGCACCGCGCTGATGACCCTATTCGTCTGGTACGTTGTTCGTGATCAGGGCACGGTCGGCGCGCTCCTCTACATATCGATGGCCGTCACCTACGCCTATATTCTCTACCGCAGCGTCGTCACGCTCGAGCCCCACGCGCGCGATCGCATCTTTGCGGCGCTGTTTCTGATTACGGTGCAAGTTCTCTTCTGGGCGCTGTTTGAACAGGCTGGCTCTTCGCTAAACATTTTCGCAGATGAACAGGTCGACCGAACGCTTTTAGGAAACGAAGTGCCGGCGTCGGTCTTCCAGTCGCTGAACGCGATGTACATCATGACGCTCGGTCCGGTGTTCGCGGCGCTCTGGGCGTTTCTCGGCAGGCGCGGGCTCGAGCCGTCGGCGCCGCAGAAATTCGGGCTCGGCGTCATCCAGCTGGGCCTGGGCTTCCTCGTGCTCGTCTGGGGCGCCATGGCGGCGGGCGCGGGCCAGCTGACGCCGGTGATCTTCATCTTCCTGATCTACCTTCTCCACACGACGGGCGAGCTGTGTCTCTCGCCTGTGGGCCTGTCGGCGATGACGCGTCTTTCGACGTCGCGCATGGTCGGCCTCATCATGGGCGCCTGGTTTCTCGCAGCCGGCGCCGGCAATTTCGCCGCCGGCCTCATCGCCCAGGCGACCTCGGCGGAGGGGGCCGAAGGCGAAAACGTCGTGCTTGACGTCTACAGCAATGTCGGCTGGCTCGCCGTCGCGGTCGGCCTCGGTCTGATACTGATCTCTCCCCTGATCAACTGGCTGATGCACCTCGACACGCTGAAGGACGAGCCGGCGCTCGCCGGCCAGAGCGAAATCGGAGAGCCGATGGGCCCCGGCACCCATCCGCCGCAAAGGGCCTGAGGAGGCGCCATGCCAGATCGTCTCGACAAGATCATCACCCGCGGCGGCGACGGCGGGGAGACCTCCCTCGGCGACGGAACCCGGGTTTCGAAAACCGATCCGCGCGTCGCGCTCATGGGCGACGTGGACGAGCTGAATTCCTGGATCGGCGTCGTCCTCGCGACCGCGCCCGGCGAGGCGGTCGCGGCGACGCTGAACGGCGTCCAGCATGATCTCTTCGACCTCGGCGGGGGCTTGTGTTTTCCCGGCGCGCCGCTCCTGTCCGAACATCACGTCTCAAGGCTCGACGAGGCGGCGGCCAGGTTGAACGCCGACCTGCCGGCCCTGAAGGAGTTCATTCTCCCTGGCGGCGCGCCGCTCGTCGCCTGGCTTCACGTCGCGCGCACCGTCTGCCGCCGCGTCGAGCGGGTCGCCGCCGGCCTCCTCGCCGGCGAGGAGGCCGGCGCCTTCGCCATGCAATATCTCAACCGGCTCTCGGACTATCTCTTCATCGCCGCCCGCGCCGAAGCGCGCAGGCTCGGCGTCGCCGAGACGCTCTGGAAGAAAGAACACAGTCTCGGCGGGTGAGGACGCGCATCCATCCGTCGACGGATGGAAAGCCCCTCCGCCTGCATGTGGAGGCGGCCGTGCCGAGGACCTTTCCCGATCCCAATGGTCTGAACGCCGCGCCTGTCAAAGGGATCAAACACCTGCCCGTCCGCAAGCCATGCCTGAATTCATCGTCGCCGCCTTTTACAAATTCATCGCGCTGCCCGACTTCGCAGAGCGCCGGGCGCCGCTGACGGCCGCCTGCGAGGCGAATGGCGTCACCGGCACCATCCTCCTCGCGGAGGAGGGCGTTAACGGCGCTATTGCGGGACCGCGCGGCGGGATTGACGCGATGCTGAGGGCGTTGCGCGCGATTCCCGGCTGCGCCGATCTCGAACACAAAGAGAGCTATGCCGATGAAAACCCGTTCTACCGGGCCAAGGTCCGCCTGAAGAAAGAGATCGTCGCCCTGGGCCGCCCGGACGTCTCGCCCGTCAGGGCGGTCGGCGAGTATGTCGAACCGCAAGACTGGAACGCGCTCATTTCAGACCCCGGGACGGTCGTGATCGACACGCGCAACGATTATGAATTCGCGATCGGCAGTTTCGAGGGCGCTATTGATCCGCAGACGAAGTCCTTCCGCGAATTCCCCGTCTGGTTTGAGAAATTCCGCAGGGAGCACGACGGCGTCAAGATCGCCATGTATTGCACCGGCGGAATCCGCTGCGAGAAATCGACGGCGCTCGCCAAACTGGTCGGTGTTGAGAACGTCTATCACCTGAAAGGCGGCATTCTGAAATATCTCGAGACCGTGCCGCGCGAGGAAAGCCTCTGGCGCGGAGAGTGCTTCGTCTTCGACAACCGCGTCTCGGTCACCCATGATCTTTCGCCCGGCTCATATGATTTGTGCCGCGCCTGCCGGCGCCCCCTCGGCGAGGAAGCGAAAGCCTCGCCTGATTATGTCGAAGGCGTCTCCTGCCCGAAATGTATTGATGAGCATACGGAAGAACGCCGCCGCGATTTCGCCGAACGCCAGAAACAGATTGAACTGGCGCGCACCCGCGGCGAGAAGCACATCGGCGCGAAGCGCGAGCCGAAGGCGGCGTCGTGAGGGCGCCGGTTCTTTATACTTTTCGGCGGTGTCCTTACGCGATGCGCGCCCGCATGGCCGTCGCGGTCTCGGGCCGAAAGGTCCGCCTGCGGGAAATTCTCCTGCGTGACAAACCTGAGGAAATGCTCGCGGCCTCGCCCAAGGGCACGGTTCCTGTTCTCGTGCTCGGCGACAATACCGTGATCGACGAGAGCCTCGCCGTGATGCGCTGGGCTCTTGATCGTCACGATCCGGAAGAATGGCTTGATCCGGAAAACGGGGGGCTCGACGACATGCTGTCGCTCATTGAGCGGAACGACGGGCCCTTCAAGCACCATCTTGACCGCTACAAATATTCGACGCGTTATGAAGGCTCCGATCGCGAGGCCCATCGCCGCGAAGGCGCAGCCTTTCTGCACGCGCTCGACGCGCGCCTGTCCGCCGGTTTTCTTTTCGGTCAGCGGCGCGCGCTCGCCGACGTCGCGATCTTCCCCTTCGTCAGACAGTTCCGGATCGCCGACCCCGACTGGTTCGACGCCCAGGATTTCTGCGCCCTGCAGGAATGGCTCGCCAGCCACCTTGACTGGCCGGTCTTTCAGGACGCCATGGCGAAGCACCCGCTCTGGAAGGAGACCGGCGTCGAGCCCGCCTTTCCGGCGGCGTGAGCCCGGGTCATCCGCGCACAGTTGCACGAAAGCCGCGGGGGGCGACCGTTTCGCGGTCTGTCGCAAAAGCATTGCTGCAATGCAACAAAAGTGTCGCACTTGATCGCTATTCGCGCCTGCATCGAACTCGCAGGGGTGAACCATGGAAAAGAAGCTCTGGCTTGCGGCGGTCTCCGCCGTCGCGATCGCGCCGGGTTCAGCAGCGGCGCAGCTCGTCGCCGACGAAATCGTCGTTACGACCCAGAAGCGCGAACAGAACGTGCGGGACGTTCCGATCGCCGTCACGGCCTACACCGCCGAACAACTGAACGCGCTCGGCGTCCAGCAATTCGACGATCTCGCCGACTTCGTGCCGGGCCTTGAGATCCAGGAGCAGAGCCCGAACAATCCCGGTTTCGTCATTCGCGGCATCACGTCGGATTCCGGCGCGGCGAATATCGAGCCCCGGGTGTCGGTCTTCCAGGACGGCGTTTCGATCTCCCGCTCGCGCGGCTCGTTCGTCGAACTCTTCGACGCTTCCGTCGAAGTCGCGAAAGGCCCGCAATCGACGCTCTTCGGGCGCTCGGCGCTTATCGGCGCGATCAACATCGTTCAGAACAAGCCCACCGACGCATTCGGCGCTGAGCTGCGCGCGGGCTACGGCAATTTCGACTTCCAGCTGTTCGACGGGTTCCTGAACGTTCCCTTAGTGGAGGAATTCGCCGCGGGGCGTTTCGCTTTCCGCTACAAGAAGCGCGACGGCTACGTCGAGAACGCCCTCGGCGGAACGGATTTCGGCGGGCTTGAGCTCGGCGCTTTCCGCGGATCGCTGCGCTTCACCCCGACAGATACGCTGACGGCGGACGTCATCGTCAATTACCAACGCGACAACAATACGGGCACCTCCTTCAAGTCTGGCACCTTCATCCCCGACGGCGGCTCGATCGCGCCCCAGGCCCCGGCGGCGCTCAACACCTTCGGCGGGCTCGAAGGCGGCGAGGGCCTCGGCCTTGAACGCGAGGTTTACGGCGTGACGGCGTTAGCGGACTGGGAGATCAGCGAGGCGTTTGGTTTGAACTCCATCACCGCCTATCGCGAGTTCGACAGCGTGGAAGTCTTCGACGCCGACGGTTTCGCGTTGCCGTTGTTCGCCTTTGGCGAGGACGCGACGGGCGAGCAGTTCAGCCAGGAGCTCCGCCTCGATTACGACAGCGGCGGCAAATGGTCGGCCTTCGCCGGCGTCTCCTATTTTTACGAGGACGGAGAGCAGCGCGTGCCGCTCTTCTTCGACGAGCGCGTCGCCCAGGCGCTGCTTGGCGGATTTCTTTTTTCCGACGTTCCGGGCGCGCCGCAGCCGACGCCGCCCCTGAGCGCATTCCCGCCGGTCGTCGCGGATCCGACGTCGCCGGCCTTCGGCGCGCCGCTGAAACCAACGCATGCGGAGGAATTCTCGAATTTCGGCCGGACCGAAGCAGTCGATATCTACGCCGACGTCACCTACCGGCCGGTTCCCAGACTCGAACTGATCGCCGGCGCCCGCTACACGACCGAAGACAAGCGCACGGGCTCGCAGGCTGGCCTCGTCAATGGGCCGAGCACGCTGACCGGGACGGGGCTCTTCGTCGGCGCGACCGCCTTCAACAACTTCCAGCCGGTTTTCGTCAGCGACAATTTCGACGGGTTCACCTGGCGATTCGTAGCGAAATATGACGTAACGGATAATCTCAACGTCTATCTCAACCACGGCCGCGGTCGCCGTCCTGACGTCATCGAGGTCAACAACAACGCCGGCACTATCGGGATCAGCCCGGACGAGTTTTCCGTGATCCCCGCGGAGACCGTCAATTCCTATGAGGGCGGCGTCAAAGGCCGTTTCTTGGACGATGCGCTCCTCGTCGACCTCGCCGGATACTATTACGACTACTCGAACTTCCAGTCGTCGATCGTGAACGACATCGGCGTTTTCGAGACGGTCAATGCGGGCAACGCCAATGCAAGAGGTTTCGAAGGCGTCGCCGTCTGGCAGGCGACGAACTTCGCGCGGCTCTTCGCGACATACTCCTACAATCGCGCGCGCTTCGACGACGAGGACGATAACGGCAATCCGCAGCTCTTCGCCGGCAACCAGTTCCGTCTGAGCCCGGACCATTCCTTCTCCGTCGGCGCCTCGTTCGAGCATGAAACGGCTGCGGGCGAGTTCTTCCTGCGTCCGACCTATGTCTATCGCTCGAAGATCTTTTTCGACGACAATAACGACTTTCAGGTCAATCCGGAGAACGGCCTCGTTCTTCAGACGACGGATTTCTTCCAGGACGAGTTTCAGGAGGGATACGGGATCTTCGACCTTCGGGCCGGCTTCGAGTTGGCCGGCGGCCGGTTCGGCGTGGAAGTCTTCGTCGAGAACGTCTTCGACAAGGAATACATCATCGACGCGGGCAACACAGGCGACACGTTCGGGATCCCGACCTTCATCGCCGGGACGCCGCGCTTTTACGGGGGCTACCTCACGGTTCGCTATTAAGGGGATGTTCCGGCGAATTTGAGG
>CAZBOC010000004.1:6177-26664 GCA_964493225.1 uncultured Caulobacterales bacterium
AAGACGACCGGGCTTTCCGCGCCGTCTTCCGCGATCGAGGCGACGCCGAAGAAGTAATTGTCAATCACGACGTTCTCAAGCGTGAACGTGGAGACCTCGCCGACGAAGCGCGATCGGGTCCATTGCGGCGCGTCCGTTAGGCGCCAGTAGATCTTGTATCCCGCAAGATTTTCCGCCGCCCTTCCCGCAGGTTTCTCCCAGCGGAGCGTGGTCGACGGCGAGACCGCGCCTTCGATCTCGACCCCGGCGGGGAAGGGCGGGGCGGCGGCGAGCCCTGCAAGCGAGACGACGTTGAGCGCGGTCAGCTTTGCGGCGTAGTCGAAGTCGACATGTTCTATCCTGTCGCCGTATCTGGTCCCGTTCTCCTCCCGAAGGTCCTGGTGCTGGCGGGCGTAGTTTTCGTGGGTCTCCATGATCCGCACGCCCGGCATGCCGGCTTCGTTGAACGGACGGTGATGACCGCCGCGGCGGAACCGGTCGAGGCGATAGACCATCATGACGTCAAGGTTCGGAATGTACGCGTCGGCCATGCGGTCGATATAACGGGCGAGATTGCGCGACGGGCTGTCGACTTCGCCGCCGGTGAAACGGCGGATGCGGGCTTCTTCTTCGGTCTCGACCGCGCGCGTGCCCTCGGAAAAAACGCGGGCGGTGGCGTTGTCGATGACGCCGTCGACGCCTTCGATGTTGCCGATCATGTCGTTGTTGAGTACCGCCTTCACGCGCCAGCCGCGATCTAGCGCATGTTTTGCGAGAATCTTTCCCCCGAACAGGCCCTGCTCCTCGCCGGAAAGGCCGGCGTAGACGATCGTGCCGGGGAACTCGTGTTTCGAGAGGACGCGAGCGGCTTCGATCGTTGCGGCCAGGCCGGATGCGTTATCGTTCGCGCCCGGACTATCCGAGGTCGCGTCAAGGGGATCCGAGACGCGGCTGTCGATGTCGCCGGACATCATGACAATTCTGTCAGGATCGAGCGTTCCGCGCTGGATGGCGACGACGTTGACCACCTGGGTAGGTTCGGGAATGCGCCGCTCGCCTTCGATGAAATCGCTGACGACGACGACTTCGAGGCAGCCGCCGCAGGACGCCGAGATCCTTTCGAATTCGGCTTTCACCCAGCGCCGCGCCGCGCCGACGCCGCGACGGTCCGACACCGTGTCCGAAAGCGTGTGCCGCGTGCCGAAATCGACCAGGGTTTGAACGTCGGCGGCGATCCGTTCGGGGGAAACCTCCGCTGCGAGGGCGTGGGCGAGCGCGTCGTGAGACGATGCGGCGGCGGCGCCCGCGTGAGCGCTCGGGCTCGACCCGAGGACGGCGGCGCCCGCGAGTCGAAGGGCGATCTCAATGGGGTTCATGGGGCCTCTCTTTGATGGAACTGGAAGCGGCGTCCGGCGGAACGGACGGCGCAGGGCTGTAGCATTTTTGCACCAGCTTCGCCGATTGTGGGAAAAACGAAAGGAGCTTCTCCGCAAGCGATGCGTTGATGCAACATCGTTAACCGGATATTATCGGTTTCGCAGGATTTCCTGAAAAATGTCTGTTAGTCGCGAGCCAACTTGGTTAAAGACAACGTCGAGTGATGTGCTGCCAAACGGCTCTGGCGGTCGATCTATGGTTCACCTGAGGAGGGGAAGTATGAAATTGAAAACTGTTCTGTTTGCGGCCGCCGCTACTGTCGCCACTGCGCCAGCCGCTTACGCCTATGAGGGCCTCTACGGCGCGATCGGCGCCGGACTTTCCTATGTCGGTCCGGACCGGGATCTTGAGTCCGAGTTCAACTCGCTGCTCCGCTTCGATTCGGAAGCCGACTACGACAATGGGATCGGCGTCTACACCGCGCTTGGCTATGCGTTCGACAACAATGTGCGCGGCGAGCTCGAATTTTCCTATCGCGACAACGATATCCGCCACTGGGCCGGCGACGGTCTCGGCTTTTCCGGCTTTCCGACGCAGCTTGACGGCGGCGTCAGGAGCCAGTCTTTCCTCGCGAACGTCCTCTATGATTTCAACAACACGAGCCGCGTGACGCCCTATGTCGGCGTCGGCGTCGGCGGGTCGCGCATGCGCTTTGAATTCAATGGCCTGAACGGCGGCGCCGTCGGCGGACCGCTTTCGGTCGCCGTGGACGACACCAGCTACAAGCTCGCCTATCAGGGCATTGCGGGTCTGGCTTTCGAGCTTGCGGAAAATCTCTCCCTAGACCTGTCCTATCGTTACTTCAGCGTCCTCAATCCGGAATTCGACGGCCTGCTGAACGGCGTTCCGACAAATTTCGAGACGGACTACAACTCCCACAGCGCATTCGCAGGTCTGCGCTGGAATTTTGGTCCGGCGCCCGCGCCGACCCCCGAGTATAAGGACTGCTGGGATGGTTCGAGCGTTCCTATCTCAGCTAACTGCCCGCCGCAGATCATTGAAGATACCGTCGACGTCATCGATCCGCTGAATTTCGTCGTCTACTTCGATTACGACAAGTCGAACCTGACGCCGGAAGCCGCGAACCTGATCAGCGAAGCTTCGGCGCGCGCGCTCGAAAACGAAATCGAAACGGTTGTCGTTTCGGGCAACACGGATACTTCCGGCTCCTCGGCCTACAACCAGGCCCTTTCCGAGCGGCGCGCCGCGGTCGTTCGCGAAGCGCTTATCGCCAACGGCGTGCCGGCGGACCGGGTCGTTACGGAAGCCTATGGCGAGACCAATCTCGCCAAGCCGACGCCGGACGGCGTGCGCGAGCCGCTCAACCGTCGCTCGGAAGTGGTCATCTCCTTCTTTTAACGCCGGGCTAGATCGACTATCCAGGGAGAAGCCGGCGCGCGAGCGCCGGCTTCTTTTTTGCGCTCTCATGAGCCTTGCCTTTCGGCGCGGACACGTGTTTTCGGCAAGGCCGCCGTGAATTTGCCCAATCGCGGATATGCCCAATCGCGGATATGCCCAATCGCGGATATGCCCTATCGCGGAACGGTGCAGCCGTGGTCACGCGCCATGGATCCGTGCGCCTGAAGTCGGCGGCGGCCCCGCTTTCGTCCAGCGGCGCGGATCACGAAACGTCGCGCTCGGCTCGGCTCGGCTCGGCGCGGCGCGGCGTTCATGCGCCTGCTGGACAGAACGCTTAACGAGCGTTCGATCCGTTCTCCAGCGCCGCCGGGTAGATTCGGAAGAAGGCCTCCAGCGCTCCGTTGATCTGGCGCTCGATCGCGACGTCGAGATCAACGGGCGGATCGCCGAGCAGCGCCTCGGTGTAGATCGGTTCGGTCAGCAGCGCGCCGAGGCGCCAGATCGCCTGGGTCGGGTCGTCGATGTCAATCCTTGCGCGCGCGGCGACCCGTTCAAGCAACGGCGTGGTCACTTTCACCATCCATCGCGGCCCGTGCTCGAGATAGGTCCTGCCGAGGGCTGGCGTTCGCGCCGCTTCGAATGCGGCGATCCGGCGCAGCGAGATCGCGTCGGGATGAAGAATGCCCTGCAGGAACGTTCTGGAAAGCTGGCGGATGATCTCCAGGGGCGGGAGCGACGCTTCGATCTCGTCAAGGTCGAGCGGCAGAATGCGCCGGCAGGTCTCGGTGATCGCGGCGGCGAAGAGCTCTTCTTTCGAGCGAAATCGATTGTAGACGGTCCGCTTGGAAACGCCCGCGCACAGCGCGATCGCATCCATGCTCGCTGCGTCGAAACCGCGCGCAAGGAACGTTTCGCGCGCCGCGGCGATAATCGCGGCCTCCTTTTCGTCGATCGCCTCGACAGCCGAACTCGCTTCAGCGCCCATGCCTGAAAGTCCCTGATTTTTCTTGTGTTTGCCCACAAGATAGCGCGTTTTGGCGGGGCTGAACAGCTGCCCGCCGGCGCCGCAATTCGTTTACGCGCCGTTAATCATGCGGCCTCAAGCATGACGGCGATGGCGAAGGCTGGACCGAAAAAACGCAAACAGGCGCGCTCGCGCCGGCGCCGACCGGCGAGACGGGGAACACTGCTCGGAGCCCTCGCGAGGTACGGCGCGGAGGCGGGCGTGTTTGTTTTTGTTGCGGCGATCGGGCTCGCCGGCCTGTTCGCATGGTTCGCCCGCGACCTGCCCGAGACGGACACGCTATGGCGCGCCGACCGGCAGGCTCGCGTCACGCTTCTCGCCGCCGACGGGGCGCCGCTTCCCCTTCGCGGAGCGAGCGCTGGCGCGCCCGTCCGCCTGAGCGAGCTGCCGACTTACGTGCCGGACGCCGTCCTCGCCGTTGAGGACCGCAATTTTCGCCATCATATCGGCGTCAACCCGGTATCAATCGTCCGGGCGCTGATCGTCAATCTTCGAGCCGGCGAGGTGCGCCAGGGCGGATCGACCGTCACCCAGCAACTGGCCAAAAACCTATTCCTCTCCCCTGAACGCACGATCAAGCGTAAGGTTCAGGAACTGATGCTGGCGCTCTGGCTCGAGCAGCGCTTCAGCAAGGACGAGATCCTGACGCTTTATCTGAACCGCGCCTATTTCGGCGCCGGGGCCCACGGGATCGATGCGGCGAGCCATCGCTATTTCGCGAAGCCGGCGCGGCTTCTGTCACTGGGCGAGGCCGCGGTGCTCGCCGGACTTCTCAAGGCCCCCTCGCAATACGCGCCGACGCACAATCCGCGCGACGCCGGCGCGCGCGCGCGCCTGGTCATCGACGCGATGCGCGATGCGGGGTTTCTTTCGGCGGCGGCGGCGAACAACGCGCTCGCCCGGCCCGTTGTTCTCGCCGGAGCGGGTCGCAGCCGCGCGCCCTATTTTCTTGATTACGCGCTCGATGAAATGCGCCGCCTGACGAATGCTCTTGATGCGGACGTGATTGTCCGCACGACGCTGGATCTCGACATGCAGGACGCGCTCGAAGAGGGCGTCGCGACCGCGCTGGCGCGGACCGGACTGGATCCGTCCGTCGAAATCGCGGCCGCGATCCTCGACGGGGCCGGCGCCGTGCGCGCGCTCATCGGCGGGCGCGATTACGAGGTCAGCCAGTTCAACAGGGCGAGTCAGGCGCGTCGCCAGCCGGGATCGGCCTTCAAGCCCTTCGTCTTTCTCGCCGCCATGGAACAGGGGCGCGAGCGGACGCGAAAAATCGTAGACGAGCCGATCACCATAGGCCGCTGGTCGCCGGACAATTACAATGGCGACTTCTTCGGAGAAGTCACGCTCACCGAAGCACTGGCCCGGTCGCTCAATAGCGCCGCGATCCGCATTCAGGAGGAGACCGGACGCAGCGCGGTCCGCCTGACGGCGCGCCGCATGGGACTGGATGCGCCCCTGAGCGCCGGACCGGCGCTCGCCCTCGGCGTCGACGCGGTCGCCCCCCTCGATCTCGCCGGCGCCTACGTTCCCTTCGCCAATGGCGGCTTTCGCGTCGCGCCCCACGCCGTCGCGCGCATAGACACCGCCGAGGGACGGCTCGCCTTCCGGCGCGACGCCCATGTCGAGGCCCTCGCCGCCTCGCCCCGCGCTATCGCCGAGATCAACGCAATGCTTCAGGCGGTGACCGATTGGGGCACCGGCCGCGCGGCGCAGGTGCCCGGCGTCGCGGTCTTCGGCAAGACCGGGACGACGCAGAACAATCGCGACGCCTGGTTCGTCGGCCACGCCGGCGGCCTTGTTTGCGTCGTCTGGCTCGGCCATGACGACAACGCGCCGATGGACGGCGTCACAGGCGGGGGCGCGCCCGCCGTCATCTGGCGGGAAATCATGGCGCGCGCCCTCGCGGCGCGATCGCGCACGGCCTCCATGGGCCTGCCGGAAAAAAGCACGCCATAGGCGGATGAAAAAGCGCGCCCGCGCGGTCAGGTCTTGCGCTGGGGCGAGCCCGGCTCGACGCCGTAGGCGTGGAGCGCCTCGCCATGCTCGCGGAACCAGGCGCGCGCGGCGCTGGCGTCGGCGTTGACGCTGTTCAGGACGCGCCAGTAAGCCTCGGAGTGGTTGAGGTGCACGAGGTGGGCGCATTCGTGGGCGACGACATAGTCCAGCACCCAGGGCGGCGCGAGAATGAGGCGCCACGAGAACGAAAGAGAGCCGTCGCTCGCGCACGATCCCCAGCGCGAGCGCGTGTCGCGAACAGTAATCGGACCGCGTTCGACCTCGAGACGCGCCGCGTAGGCGTCCGCCCGTTGGGCGAGGCGCGCCTTCGCCCGGCGTTTCAACCAGTCGACGACGCGCCGGTTCGTGTGCGCCGGATCGCCGCCGACGATGATCTCGCCCGCGGCGCCGTCGCCCTGTTTGCGAATGACGCGGATCCGCGCCCGCGGCGGTCCCTCATTAACGATGGCGTGGGGTTCTCCGAGATAGGGGCAGACAGCGCCCGGGGAAAAGGACCGCGCGCGCACCCCGGCCGAAAGACGCTCCCGGATCCAGTCCGCACGCGCCATGGCGAAGGCGAGGGCGTCGCCGGTGAGGCCCCTTGACGGGGCCGTGACGATGACGCGGCCGTGAACGGTGTCGACCTTCAAAATCAGTCGCCTGGCCCGCGGATTGACGCGGATCTCCACAGTCGCGGCCACGCCGCCAAGGTCGATGCTCGCCAGTTCCGTGCTCATGCCGCCTTCCGCTGCGCGCCCCCAGGGGGGGCCTGATCCCAATCGCCCCGTGATCCTTCCGACTCACGGCCGCGTCTTCTATAAAGCGCATTTCACCGAAGGAATGGAGCGCAAATGGACGCCTCCGCGCCCGCTGTCGCCGCGCCTGCGAAACCGTCCGCCGCCGCCACGCCGATGATGGCGCAATATCTCGAAATCAAGGAGCGAGCCGGCGACGCGCTCCTCTTTTATCGGATGGGCGATTTCTACGAGCTATTTTTTGACGACGCGGTGACGGCGGCGGCGGCCCTCGACATCACGCTGTCCCGCCGCGGCCGGTACGGGGACGAGGAGGTCCCGATGTGCGGGGTCCCCTGGCACTCCCATGAAAGCTATCTCGCGCGCCTGATCAAGCAGGGTTTCAAGGTCGCCATCTGCGAACAGACAGAAGACCCCGCCGAGGCCAGGAAACGCGGCGCCAAGTCAGTCGTCGCACGCGACATCGTTCGGATCGTCACCCCCGGCACGCTGACCGAAGACATCCTCCTGAACGCCGGCCAGAACAATTTTCTCGGCGCGCTCGCAGTTCCGAGGGGCGGCGCGCAAGCAGCGCTCGCCTGGGCCGACGTCTCGACGGGCGAGCTCGGCGTGCGGGAGACAAGTTCGCAAAGCCTCGGGGCGGATATCGCCGGATTGTCGCTCTCCGAACTCATCGCGCCGGAGACGCAGGCGCTGTCGGGCGCGTGGCGCGAGGCCATCGCCGGCGCGGCGAGCGACCTCGTGCTTACCGAGCAGCCGGCCGCCTGTTTCGGCGCGTCGGCCGGCGAGCGCCGCCTGAAGGAGACCTTCGCCGTCGCATCCCTCGACGCCTTCGGGGATTTCTCGCGCGGCGACTGCGCCGCGCTTGGCGCCCTTCTTGGCTATGTCGACCTGACGCAGGTCGGCAAGAGGCCCGCGCTGCGCGCGCCGAGGCGCACCGGCTCCCGCGCCGCCATGGCGATCGACGCGGCGACCCGCGCCTCGCTTGAGATCCTGAAAACGCAGTCCGGCGAAAAGGCGGGATCGCTTTTCGGCGCCGTCGACCGCACCGTCACCGGGCCCGGCGCGCGCACGCTCGCGTCGCGACTGTCCGCCCCGTTGACGGACGCCGCCGCCGTCAATGCGCGGCTTGACGCGGTGGGTTGCTTCGAGGACGCGGGGCTGCGCGACGAGGCCAGAGACATCCTGAAATCGGCGCCGGACATGGCGAGGGCCTTGTCGCGTCTGGCGCTCGAACGCGGCGGGCCGCGCGATCTCATCGCCGTCCGGGACGGGCTTAAAAAGGCGCGGGCTCTCGCGCGGGTTCTTTCCGCGCCGAACCGGTTGTCGCCGCCGCCGGCGCTCGCCGCCGCGATCGACGCGCTCGAGGCGAAATCCGGCGAAGGCTTTTCCGCGCTGATCCAGGATCTCGCCGATGCGCTCCAGCCGGACGCGCCGCTGCTGGCGCGAGACGGCGGCTTCGTCGCAAGGGGATACGACGCCGGGCTTGATTCGATCCGGGTCCTGCGCGACGATTCGCGCCGGCTGATCGCGGGGCTTGAGGCGCGCTACCGCCGGGACGCCGGCCTGAAGGCGCTAAAGATCAAGCACAACAACGTCCTCGGTTTCTTCGTGGAAACCCCGGCGGCCCACGGCGACAAGCTGATGGCTCCGCCCTTGGCGGAGACTTTCATCCATCGCCAGACGCTTGCGAGCGCGGTGCGCTTCACAACCGGAGAACTCGCCGATCTCGACGCCAAGATCGCCCGCGCCCGGGACGAAGCGCTCGCGCGCGAACTGGAGATTTTCGACGCGCTGGTGGCGAGGGCCCGGGCGCGCGAAGCCGACATCGCCGCTGCGGCGGACGCGATGGCGGAGATCGACGTCGCCGCGGCGCTCGCCGCGCTCGCCGCGGAGGAGCGCTACGTCCGCCCCGTCGTCGACGCGACCCGGCGCTTCGAGGTCAGCGGCGGGCGTCATCCGGTGGTCGAGCAGGCCGTCCGCAAGGCCGGCGGGGCGTTCATCGCCAATGACTGCGTGCTTTCCGAAGAAGACGACGGGGGCCTGTTGTGGCTCGTGACCGGACCCAACATGGCGGGCAAGTCGACGTTCCTGCGCCAGAACGCGCTCATCGCCATCCTCGCCCAGGCGGGCTGTTACGTCCCCGCCGCCTCCGCCCGGATCGGCGTCGCGGACCGCGTATTCAGCCGGGTGGGCGCGGCGGACGACCTGGCTCGCGGGCGTTCGACCTTCATGGTGGAAATGGTGGAGACGGCGGCGATCCTGAACCAGGCGACGGACCGCTCGCTCGTGATCCTCGACGAGATCGGCCGCGGGACGGCGACTTTCGACGGGGTCTCCATCGCCTGGGCCTGCGTCGAGCATCTCCACGATCAGAACCGCTGCCGGGGGCTATTCGCCACCCATTACCATGAACTGACGGCCTTGTCGCAGACCCTTGCGCGGCTGCGCAACGTTTCGATGCGGGTGCGCGAGTGGAAAGGGGAGGTCGTCTTTCTGCACGAGGTCGCGGAGGGCGCGGCGGATCGGTCCTACGGCGTCGCGGTCGCCCGCCTTGCGGGGCTGCCGGCGTCGGTCGTCAGGCGCGCGGGCGCCGTCCTCGCGGATCTGGAGGCGAGCGGCCGGGCTGGCGCGGAGCATGCGAGTCTTCCCCTTTTCGCGGCGGCGCCGTCTTCAAACGCCGGCGAGACCGGTTTGGGCGGCGACGCCGTCGCAGACGCGCTCGCCGGTCTCGATCCGGACGCCATGACGCCGAGGCAGGCGCTGGAGGCGCTCTATCATTTGAAAACGATCAACGAAACTCTATGAATCGGGGGACCATGCTCAAACGGCCCGCCCCCTCGGCGACGGCAAACCGGCGGCCGCGCAGCAGCGCATGGTCGACAAGGCGGCGCGAATGGGCGATGGGTCAGGACGGGTCCGGGGCCCATGGGTGAGCAGCGGGTTTCGTGAAGGGCGATACGGCCAGTGACATGCGTTCGGCGAGCCTCGCGGCGACCTTTGCGGAGATCTGCGCGGCCGCGCCCGACGAGGAAGCGGCCGGCCGCCTCGGCGGTTATCTGAAGGACAAGTTCGAGACCGCGCAGACGCGCTGGTTCGCTTCGACGCGGAACGGAGCCGCCATTGCGCGCCGTCTTTCGAGCCTCGCCGACGGCGTCATCGTCGCGCTTTTCGACGAGGCCGCGCGACGTTTTCCTGAAGCCGCCGGGCGCGTCGCGGTCGTCGCGATCGGGGGCTTCGGCCGCGGGCGTCTTGCGCCGCACTCTGACATCGACCTCATGTTTCTTCATCAGTTCAAGGACGATAACGAGATCAGACCGGTTCTCGACTTCGTTCTCTATCCGCTTTTCGACGCGGCCCGCATCGTCGGCCAATGCGTGCACACGCCGAGCAGCGCGCGCGCCTTCGCAAAGGAGGACATGGTCGCGCGCACGAGCTTCCTCGACCACCGCTTTCTTTGCGGCGATGAAGAAACGCATCGGGATTTCTCGGCCCGTTACGACCGGCTCCGCCTCACGACGAAACGCGCTTTCGTCAAGGCCAAGCTCGCCGAACAGGAAAGGCGACACGACCTGTCGAGCCAATCGCGCTTTCTGGCCGAGCCGGACGTCAAGGAAGGAAAGGGTGGCTTGCGCGATCTCGATCTCCTGCGCTGGCTCTACAAATATGTCTTCGACGAACCGCTCGACGAGGAGACGAAGGGCGGGCGCATTCTGGGCGAGGCCGATTATCGCGCCTTTCAGAAGGCGGAACGTTTCCTCTGGTCGATACGCGTTCATCTCCACGACATTCGCGGTCGCGGGGACGAGCGCCTTTCCTTCGAAGTCCAGCCGAAACTGGCCGAACGCCTGAGATACGCCGAGCGTCCGGGAGCCATTCCCGCCGAACGCCTGATGAAGCATTATTTCACGAATGCTGCCGAGGTCGGGCGCCTGATGCGGATATTCTGTACCAGGATCGAAGAGGAGCAGATGGCCCGTCCGCCGCGGGCGGCGAAAGTCCTGCCCGCGGCGCTGTTGCGGGACGAAGCGCCGGGCCGCCCCAATCTGAGGCTCAAGAACGGCCGGCTCGATTTCGCCCGCCCGCGCGAGGCCGCCCGCAACCCGCGTGATTTTCTGCGCCTGTTTCGCGCCTTTGCGCGCCGGCCCGCCCTGGATTTCAGCCCCGACGCGCTCGCCCTCGTGGCGGAGAACGCAGCCGCCGTGAGGCAGGAAGTCCGCCGCGACCCTGTCAACAACGCCCTTTTCATCGCTACACTGATGAACGCCAAAGATCCCGTCAAGACGCTGCGCGTCATGGGCGAGACCGGGCTTCTGGCGAAATTCCTGCCTTATTTCGCGGCCCTTCACGGACGCATCACCTACGGGCTTTATCGCCGGTATACGATTGACGAACATGTTTTTCAGGCGATCGGCGTTCTCTCCGCGATCCGCCGCGGCGAGGCGCGCGACGATCATCCGCTCGCATCGCAGATACTTGAAAAATACGCCGACCTGACGCCGTTCTACCTCGTCGTCCTGCTCTACGAAGCGCGTTTTTCCATTCGTCCGTTTTCGGAAGAGAAGATGCGCCGGCTCGTTGCGCGCATCGCGGCTCGCTTCTGCGACGACGAGGACGACATCGCCGACATCAAGCGCACCGCCTCCCATCTCGGCCGAATGATCGAGGTGGCGAAACGCCGCAATCTATCGGACCGGCGCACGATCGCCCGTTTCGCCGAAGAGGTCGCGACGCGCAAGAGTCTGGACCTTTATCTCGTCATGTCCGTGTGCCATTTGCGGGTCGTCGGGATCAACACCTGGGATCGCTGGACGCGTGATCAGTTGTCGGACCTTTACGCGGCGACCGCGGCCTATTTAACAGGCGGTCCCGTCGGCGTGGAGGACTGGATGGCGCGCCGGGCCGAGGCCGTGCGCGCCGAGGCCAGCCTGAAACTGTCCCACTGGCTGAAGAGCGAACGCGCGGCCTTCATCGACCGGGCCCCGCCGGAAATCGTGCGCAGTCTCGACGCCGATCAGCTGACGCGTTTCGCCAAACTCGCCCGTTCGGCGACGGCGAAAGAAAAAGGCGCGGCCGTCGACGCGCGGCGCGTCGACGGCGTCATCGAGGCCATGGTCTATACGGACGACCGGCGCGGGCTGCTCGCCGATCTCGCGGGCGCGATCGCGGCGGTCGGGGCGAGCGTGCGCACCGTCCTGATCCTGACATCGGGCGACGGCAAGGCCGTCGACATTTTCACCATCCAGTCGCTCGACGGCGCGCCGATCGCAGACGACGCGTTGGCGGGGAGGCTGCAGGACGCGCTGGAGGACGCCGCCGAGCGCGAAGAGGCGCCGGTCCGCATCGCCGCACGCCGGCACGGGGACCGGCGAAGGATTTTCGACGTGCCCTCCGAGGTGCGGGTCGATCTCGAGGCGTCGCAGGAATGCGTCGTCGTCGAGGCGGAGGGCCGCGACCGGCCGGGCCTTCTCTACAAGCTCGCCGCGGCGCTCAGCGAAATCGGCGTCACCATCAAGTCGGCCCATATCGCCACCTATGGCGAACGGGCGGTCGATTCGTTCTACCTTCGCGACGCGCCCGGTTATAAGATTACGAACAAGCGGCGGCTGCAGTCGATCGAGCGCCGGCTCCTCAATGTTCTGAACGCCGATGACTGAATGTTAAGTCTTCGGCCACGAATCGCCCGCAAAGAGAGAGTTAACCGGACTTGAACGCGCGGTGACGGCGAAGGGACGGCCTCGATGAGCGGCATTTTGAAATCACTGGCGACAGTCAGCGGCATGACGATGGCGAGCCGCCTTCTGGGCTTTGCGCGCCAGATACTGATCGCAGGCGTTGTCGGGGCGGGCGGGAACCCCGTCGCGGCCGCCGTCTGGGCGGCGGTGCGCTTGCCGCACATGTTGCGCCGGGTGTTCGCCGAGGGCGCGGTTCAGGCCGCCTTCATCCCCCTGTTTCAGGGCCGCAGGGTCGAAGGCGGGGCGGAGGAGGCGCGGCGCTTCGCCGAGGAGACTCTCGCAGGGCTCGTCTTCATACTGACGCTCTTGACGGCGCTTGTTGAAATCGCCGCGCCGGCTTTCGTCTATCTCCTTGTCTCCGGTTTCGAAGACGAGCCTGCGAAATTCGATCTCGCCGTTCTCTATTCGCGCATCATGTTTCCATATTTGGCGATGATGTCGCTTGTCGGCTTGTTAAGCGGGATCCTGAATTCGCTCGGCCGCTTCGCCGCGGCCGCCGGCGCGCCGCTCGCCCTCAACGTCGCGATGATCGCTGCGCTCCTCGCCTTCGCCGGCGCCGAAAAGCCGGTCGTCGGCGCCGCGCTTTCCTGGGGCGTCTTTTTCGGCGGCCTTATCCAACTCGCGATCCTGATGGTCGGCGCGGCGCGCCAGGGATTTCTGCCGAAACTTCGCACGCCGCGCTTTACGCCGGCCGTCAGACGCCTCCTCGTTCTGGGGGCGCCCGGTTTCATCGGCGCGGGCGCGATGCAGATCAACCTTATCATCGGGACGAATATCGCGAGCCGCGAGGCCGGCGCCGTGTCCTGGCTGATGAACGCCGACCAGCTCTATCAGTTGCCTCTCGCCGTCATCGGCATCGCCCTTGGCGTCGTCATGCTTCCGATGCTGTCCGCGCGTGGGAAGGAAGGCGATGAGGCCGGCGCGGCGCGCGCCCTGAACCGAGCGCTCGAACTCTCGGCGCTGCTTGTATTTCCGGCGGCGGCGGCTTTCATCGTAATGGGCGCGCCGATCTGCGACGCGCTGTTCAGGGGCGTTGCGGGCGAGGCGCTGTCGCTTTTCGGCGGCCGCGCATCGGCGTTCACGGCGGATGACGCGGCGAAGACCGGGGCGGCGCTCGCGCTGTTCGGCGCGGGACTGCCTGCATTCGTCTGGCACAAGGTTTTCTCGCCCGCTTTCTACGCCCGCGAGGACACCCGCACGCCGATGAACTACGCTCTGATCGCGATCGCGGTGAACACGGCGCTCGCGATCGCGTTCTTTCCGGCGCTCGGGTTCCTTAGCGTCGCCCTCGCGACGAGCGTGGCGACCTGGGTCCAGGTCGCCCTGCTGGCGGGCCGGCTCGGCGCGCAGGGGCGGTTCAAGCCGACGCCGCGCCTCGCCAGCCGGCTCGCGCGCATCCTCGCGGCGAGCGCCGGTCTCGCCGCATTTCTGCATTTCGGTCTAGGGTACACGGATCAAGTCGCCGGTCTGCTTTTCGGGCGCGAGTGGCTTGCGGTTCTCGCCCTCGCCGGGGCGGGTCTCGCGGTCTACGGACTTCTGACCGCGGCGGTTGGCGCGGCGCGGCTTTCCGACTACAAGGCGGTCTCGCGACCCAGCCAGGCGTAAGACCCATGACCGACGACGCTCCCGCCCCGTATCAGGGCCCTGAACGGGTCCTTTCCGGCATTCAGCCCTCGGGCGACATGCATCTCGGCAATTATCTCGGCGCCATCCGCAAATTCGTCGAGCTTCAGAAAGAGCATGACTGTCTGTTCTGCGTCGTCGACATGCACGCCATCACGGTCTGGCAGGACCCGGTGCGCCTGCGCGCCCAGACGCGCCACATCGCCGCTTCCTACATCGCGGCTGGGGTCGATCCGGAGAACGCGATCATTTTCCACCAGTCTGCGGTCCACGCCCACGCCGAACTCGCCTGGATCTTCAACTGCGTCGCGCGCCTCGGCTGGCTCGACCGCATGACGCAGTTCAAGGACAAGGCCGGCAAGGACAAGCAGCGCGCCTCGGTCGGGCTTTACACCTATCCGGTCCTTCAGGCGGCGGACATTCTCGTCTACAAGGCGACGCGCGTGCCGGTCGGCGAGGACCAGAAACAGCACCTTGAACTCTCGCGCGACATCGCCGCCAAGTTCTACCACGACTATGGGCGCGCCGCCTTTTTCCCCCTGCCGTAACCGCTGATCAAAGGGCCGGGCGCGCGCGTCATGTCCCTGCGGGACGGGACGGCCAAAATGTCGAAATCCGATCCCTCGGAGAACGCCTGCCTTTTCCTCGCCGACGATCCCGACCTGATCGGTAAAAAGATCAAGAAGGCCAAGACCGATCCCGAGCCGTTGCCGTCTGAGCCGGCTGGCCTCGACGACCGGCCGGAAGCCGCCAATCTCGTCGGCATTTACGCCGCGCTTTCAGGCGTCAGCGTCGCTGAGGTTCTCAAGACGTTCGGCGGCGACGGGTTCGGCAGGTTCAAGCCGGCCCTCGCCGAACTCGTGGTCGAAAAGCTGACGCCGATCAATGAGGAACTGCGGCGGCTCGAGGCCGATCCGGCGTTCCTCGAAGGCGTCCTCAATCGCGGCGCGGAGAAGGCGGCCGCCTTGGCCGGCCCGATCGTCGCAGAGGTCAAGGAGATTGTCGGCTTCGTCGTCTGAAGCCGGAAATGATTGACCGACGGACGACCGGCGTTATCCTGAACGCGAGGATCGCGACCGTATTGAGGGGCTGTCAATGAAATTCCCGCTTCTTGCAACTGCGGCGCTCGCGCTTGTCGCCGCCGCGCAGGCGCGCCAGCCCGAGCCGGCTGAACCTGCTGCGGAAGAGGCGCCGCCGGCGCGCGCGCAAACCGCCGACGGCGCGGCCGAAAAGGAAGACGTCGAATGGGACGTCAACGCGCCGCCTTTGGAGACGCGGGATGTGGCGATCGACGTCTCGGAGGGCACCTGGATGAGCCTCGACGTCAGTCCGGACGGGAAGACCATCGCTTTCGATCTCCTCGGCGACGTCTACACGATGCCGATCGACGGGGGCGATGCGCGCAATATCGCCTCCGGGCTCGCCTATGAGGGCCAGCCGCGGTATTCGCCGGACGGCGCGCATATCGCGTTCACGTCCGACCGCGGCGGCGGCGACAATATCTGGATCATGAAGTCGGACGGTTCCGACAAGCGCCAGCTCACGGACGAAAACTTCCGCCTTCTGAACAACGCGACCTGGTCGCCGGACGGGCGCTTCATTGCGGCGAAAAAGCACTTCACAACGGAACGCTCGCTCGGCACGGGCGAGATCTGGCTCTATCACCTCGGCGGGGGCGACGGCATCACGCTCGTCGAGCGCCCGAACGAAGATCATCAGAAAGAGCTCGGCGAGCCGGTTTTCGCTCCGGACGGGAAATCCATATACTTTACGCGGAATGTGTCGCCGGGCGGAACCTTCATCTACGCGCAGGACTCAAACCAGTCACTTTTCGAAATCGAACGCTATGATCTGGAGACGGGCGAGCGCGAGACGGTCGTCTCGGGGGCCGGCGGCGCCGTGCGCCCTGCGCCGAGCCCCGACGGGAAGTCGATCGCCTTCGTACGCCGGGTTCGCGGCGCGTCCGCGCTTTTCGTCAAGGACCTCGCAAGCGGGGCCGAACGCGTAATTTACGATGCGCTCGACCGCGACATGCAGGAGACATGGGGCGTCTACGGACTGTACCCGAACATGGACTGGACCCCGGATTCGGCCTCGATCGTCTTCTGGGCGGGCGGCAAGATCTGGCGCGTCGATGTCGCGGAAGCTAAGGCGACGCAGATTCCTTTCAGTATCTCCGACACGCGCGCGGTGATCGACCCGCCGCGCCCGCGGATCGACGTTGCGCCCGACACCTTCAAGACGAGGATGCCCCGCTTCGCCGCGGTCTCGCCCGACGGCGGCGAAGTCGTCTTTGAAAGCCTCGGCAAGCTCTATATCAAGGCCCTGCCGGACGGCGCGCCGCGCCGGCTCACCGATGATCAGTCGACCGACAGAGAGCTCTTTCCGTCCTGGTCGCGCGACGGATCGAGGATCGTTTTCGTCAGCTGGAACGACGCCGACCTCGGCGCGATCCGCAGCGTCTCCAGCGAAGGCGCGCAGCTGCGCGCGCTGACGCCGGAGCCCGGCCATTATCGCCGCCCGCGCTTTTCGCCCGACGGCGAGACGGTCGTCTTCGAGAAGCGCGCCGGGGGATATCTCACCTCGGGCGAATGGTCGCAAAGGACGGGGATCTTCCGCATGCCGTCTAACGGCGATGCAGAAATGACCCGCGTGACGAAATCAGGCTACGCGCCGCATTTTGCTGACGAGGACGACCGGATCTATCTGACGCGATCCGGCGACGGCGAGCAGATGCTCGTCAGCGTCGACCTGAACGGCGAGGCCGAGCGCCTGCATGCGTCTGGGCCGCTCGTCACGGAGTACCAGGTCGCGCCCGACGGCGCCCATTTCGCCTTTCGCGAAAACTACTCCGCCTACGTTATGCCCATGCCGCCCGGTCCGCAGAAGGTCGCGGCCGGAAGGTCGGCTTCCGCAGCGCCGGCCGTCAAGGCGAGCGGTGACGGCGCGACCTACCTGCACTGGTCTGCGGGCGGCGAGACGCTCAACTGGTCGCTCGGCCCTGACCTCTATGCGGCCGAAGTCGCCGACATGATCCCGTCGATGCCTGACGCGCCCGCCGAGGGCGATGACGAGGGCGCGCAGGACAGTGCGCAGGACGGTGCGCAGGAGGGCTACGCTCCGCCGAAGGCGGGCGTCTCTCTCGCCCGCGAAGTCGAGGCGGCGAGGCCCTCCGGCTTTCTCGCGATCACGGGCGCGCGTATCGTGACGATGGCGGACGAAAATGGCGGCGTCGTTGAAAACGGGACCATCGTGATCGAGGCCAACCGGATCGCCCGCGTCGGTCCTCCGGGCGTGATCGAAATCCCGGATGACGCGAAAGTCGTCGATGCGAGCGGCAAGACGGTCATCCCGGGGCTGATCGACGCTCACGCCCACGGGCCCCAAGGCGTTGGGGATCTCATCCCGCAGCAGAACTGGAGCGCGATCGCGCATCTCGCGCTGGGGGTGACGACGATCTTTGATCCGTCGAGCACCGCAACGGAGATTTTCGCGGCGGCCGAAATGCAGCGGGCGGGCGAACTCCTTGCGCCGCGGACATTCTCGACCGGCGAGATCGTCTATGGCGCAAAGTCCCCCTCGCGCTACGCGGTCGTCGATTCTCTCGACGACGCGCGCGAGCATGTCCGCAGGCTGAAAAAACAGGGCGCCCACGGGATCAAGAATTACAATCAGCCGCGGCGCGAACAGCGCCAGCAAGTGGTCGCCGCCGCCAAGGAAGAGGACATTCTCGTGGCGCCGGAAGGCGGCTCGCTTTTTCAGATGGATATCTCGCTCATCGCCGACGGCAATACGACGATGGAGCATAACCTTCCGCAGGCGAAGCTCTATGAAGACGTTCTGTCCTTCTTCGCCGCGACGAAGGTCGCCTACACGCCGACGCTCGTCGTCACCTATGGCGGTCTCGCTGGCGATCCCTATTGGCGCTACAAGACCGATGTGTGGACGCATCCTATTCTCTCCGCCCACGTTCCGCCGCATATCCTCCAGCCGGCGTCAGTGCGCCGAACGAAGGCGCCGGAAGAGGATTTTGCTGATCAGTACGCAGCCGCCGGCGCGAAAGCGCTCGCCGAACGCGGCGTGCCGGTCTCCATCGGCGCCCACGGGCAACAGGAGGGGCTCGCCGCCCACTGGGAGATGTGGTCTTTCGCGCGCGGGGGCATGAGCCCGCTGGAGGCGCTCCGGGCGGCGACGACGGCGCCCGCCGAGGCCCTCGGCTTCGACCGCGACATCGGGACGCTCGCCCCCGGCAAGCTCGCCGATCTCGTCATTCTGAATGAAAATCCGCTCACAGATATTCGCAACTCGGACAAGGTGGACAGGGTCATGCTGAACGGTCGCCTTTACGATGCGGCCACCATGAACGAAGTCGTCACCGGCGACGCCAAACGCGCGCCCTATTACTGGGAGTAGGCCCGGCCGCTGGCCGCCGGGCGCGGCGCGGGTTACGGCGCGCTCGTCGGCCCGGAGCCGTCCGGCGTTTGCGTCCCCGGCGGCGAAGCGGTAGGCATGCGACCGGGAGAAGCGGAAACAGCGGCGGCCACACTTGCGCGAAAACGTCAGCCTCATCATCAACGCCGGCGGGCACAAGACGGGCAGCACCTGGCTCCAGAAAATCGTGCAGGCGTTGCCCCTGCCGCTGGAAGCCGAGCCCTCCGCGGACCTCGACGACGGACCGGGCGACGCGCGGCTGAGCAAGGGGGAACGCGAAATCGCCCGTCTCGGGCGGCTCGCCGCGCGCGCGCCGGATGGCCGCGTACGCTTTCGCAAGTGCCATTTCGCGCCCGGCGTATTCACGCCGGGATCGTTCGACCGCGGTGGAAGGATCCTTGACGAAACCTGTTTCGGCTTTCTCTCCAGTCCCAACGTGCTCGTCCTGCACATGACGAGAAATGTGAGGGACGCTTTCGTCTCCTACTATTTTCACCAGCGCGCCCTCGAAAGGACCCCGGGGCTTGAGGCGTTTTTTCCCGAATATGCGCGCCGCTTCTTCGATCTGTATACGGGTTACCACCGCTACTGGCTGATCACGGCGCCGGCGCGCATGGGCGACCGGCTCCATTCGCTCTCCTATGAAGGCCTGACGGCGGATTTCAGCGGCGTCGTCGAAGGCCTCGCGCGTTTCCTCGGTCTAGGAGAGCCCGTCGACGCGACGGCGCTGTCGCGCGCGGTTTCGCTCGACAAGCTGCGCGCCGGGGCGCAACCGGCATGGATGGAGAAGATGAAGTCGCGGGGCGGGGACTTTTTTCGCAAGGGCGTCGTCGGCGATCATGTCAATCATCTGAGCGAACGGATGATCGAGGCGTTCGAAACCTGGGAGCGCGCTCCCGAGCACCGTGAGCTGCGCGATGCGGCTCGACGGCGCGGGATCGACCTGTGACGGCGTCGGAGCCCGTGCGCAGCGGCCGGCGCCTCGCCCGGCGCGCGGGGAAGGCGGCGGCGCCGTGACCCGGGGCGAAGACCTGGACTGGCCTGTGCTCGATCCCTTCGTCGAGCGCCGCGTCGCGGGCGCGGAGGACATCGACGAATTCGGGCATGTCAACAATCTTCGCTACATCGCCTGGGCGATGGAGGCGGCTTGGGCGCATTCGCGCGCGCTCGGTTTCGGAATGGACGACTATCGGCGCATCGGCGCGGGCTGCGTCGTCTGGCGCCACCAGTTCGATTATCTCGGACCCGTCCTCGAAGGCGAGGCCGTGGAGGTTGCGACCTGGATCGCCGAAAATGACCGGCGCGTGCGCATGACGCGCGGCTTCGAGATGCGCAAGGCAGGGTCGGGCGCCGTTTGCTTTCGCGGCGAAACGCTGTTTGTATCGATCGATCTCGGAACGGGCCGCCCGCGCCGCATGCCGCCCGCATTCATCACCGCCTACGCGCCTTCGCGGAAGCGGCTCGCCGACTGACGATAGACAGACCGAACCGATCAAGGGAGCCCGCCATGCCGTCGTTCGACGTCGTCTCTGAAATCGATCTCGCCGAAGCGGAAAACGCCGTCCAGAACGTCATGCGCGAGATCGCCACCCGCTACGACTTCAAGGGCTCGAAATCGAGCGTCGAGATCAAGGACAATGTCGTCACGATCCACGCCGACGACGATATGAAGCTGCGCCAGATGCACGAGATCCTGCAGGGGAACATGCAAAAACGCGGCATCGAGCCAGGCTCGCTTGACTATCAGAAAGAAGAGCCCGCAGCCGGCCAGTCGGTGCGCCAGAACGTGCTTTTGAAAGAGGGCGTCGACAAGGAGCTCGCCAAGGACATCGTAAAGAAGATCAAGGGCGAGAAATTCAAGGTGCAGGTTGCAATTCAGGGGGACGAGCTGCGTGTGACAGGCAAGAAGCGCGACGACTTGCAGGAGGTGATCGCGTTCCTGAAGGGTCTGAAGATCGACCAGCCTTTGCAATACAAGAATTTCCGCGACTGAAGCCCGGCTTTCGGGAGCCGATTTGATCCGCATGGGCGCGAAGGCGCTCGAACCCGCCGGGGGGGGGGCCCGGGGGGCCAGGCGGCGCCTTCGCCCCCCCCGGCGTTCCTGGGCCCGGCCGGCATGGCCAAGCGCCGCCGATGGAAAAAC